>CAZEXO010000061.1:0-17739 GCA_964516545.1 uncultured Melioribacteraceae bacterium | reverse complement strand
ATGAAGAATCGGAAGAAGACGAAGAGCCGGGAGATGAAAACGCGGGAAACGAAACTCAGGAAGAAACCGGAAATGACGTTTAAAAAATTAAGAGGTTATAAAGTTTAATGAAAATCGCCGATATTGCGGTAAAAAATCATGTAACAACAGATGATATCAGGCTTATTTGTAATGAGTTGGGTATCGCTTTTTCTGATGACATGGAAATAAACAGTAAAGATGCTTTTCTGATAGATAAAAAAATCGAAGTTCAAAAAGCTGAAAAAACCAAAAAGACGCTGAAAATGCTGGAAAAAAAATCTGAGACAGCCTCGGACAAGACCGGTAAAAAAATAAAACTGAAAAGAAAAGTCCATGTGCCAAATACCCTGATGAAGGATAAACCTGAGGCAGGAACAACCCCGAAACCCGCAGAAAGAAAAGCAGTACATGAAAGAAAATTGCCGGAAAAGCCGAAAGAAGAAATTAAAAGAAGCGAATACAGGCCTGAAAGAAAGCCCAGGCCCGCATCCAGAGACACCAGGGACAATAAACCCGCTGCAGGCGATCAGTTTAAAAAAAGGGAATTCGTAAAGAGAGGCGCTGACAGGCCCAAGCCCAGGACATATGAAGGCTCAAGGCCCAAAGAAAAAGAAAGCGCTGAATCTATAAAAGATCATACTAAAGAAACATCCAGGAAAAAACTTTACGGTAAGGAAAAAGACGGAAAGAAAAAAGACAAAGAAGAAAGATATAAATCCGAGAGGTTTATAGATAAAGATATTACTTTCAGGAAAAAGAAAGCCCAGGAAACCGTGATCAGGGAAAAGGTCAGTCCTGACCGTATTGAGATCACGGAGAATATTCTGATCGGAGATCTGGCTCACAAACTGAACATAAAAGCAAGCGGAGTTATCGCCAAGCTCATGAAGCTGGGAGTAATGGCGACAATTAACCAGGTAATTGACGCTGAAACAGCGGAAATACTTGCGGCTGAATACGGCACTGAAGTTAAAGTAGTGTCTTTGTTTGAAGAAACAGTCATTAAAACCGATGAAACGGACAACCCGGATGACCTGGCCGCGAAACCGCCCGTAGTCACAATAATGGGACATGTGGATCATGGGAAAACGAAATTGCTGGATACGATCAGAAGCGCAAATGTTGTGGACCAGGAATTCGGCGGTATAACTCAGCATATCGGCGCTTACACCATCAAAATTAAAGGACAGGCTATTACTTTTATTGACACCCCGGGTCTTTTTAAAACCTGGTAAAGGCTTAGTGGCTTATCCAGCGGTTTAATCCCGAGTTTCTTTAGTTTCTGGTTATTCTTATAATCCGGATTAATCTATTATCTATAAGTGGTTACCATCCCCTGTGATTAATTATCGAAGATATCCGGAATTTGTTTAGTTTAAAGTTGATTTACTACTGAAAATGAGAATTGTTTTACTGCTTCCTTTTAAGGACATTATACTTCGCCAGATAAATATCTGTGAAATTTCAAAATTTACTCATCGATTCGTAAGTTTTAATAATATTACCATGATTGCTGTTTATTATTAGCATAAAATCCTGAATGGTTTTACTGAATTAGCAGAAGTTGTTATAAAACAAGGCAGCTAATCGGTTAGGTTTACTCTGATCGAAATATCAATATCGTCATAGGATTGGGAGTAAATACCTGTCTTTATCCGACCCGGTCCTGAATTTCTGTTTCTCTCATTATGATCTCTTCCGCCCGGCATTATGCCCTGGTCAAATGGTCCTTTATAGTCGGTAGTAACAATCCGGATTGACACTTCATTGTCGTCATCAATATTCAAGTAGTTATCAGCAACTCCTGAATTTAACGCATACCTTAATTCAAAAACAAATTTATCTTTGTTCATAGAGGATTTAAGATTAATTCCGGAGTTTCCATCAATAGAATAAATTCCCAACGGATAATTATCCTCGTTAATTAGAAGAAACATTTTATGATTTTCCGAAATCTCATGAAAAGCATCTTTTCTTCCATGAAGATTTTCGTTTTGTATGGTTATCTCTCTTCTCCCTTCGCGGTCAAAAAGCGGATATCGCACAGAATATTTCTTGCCTATACTTGTTCCAAACCAAATGTCAATGCCATGCATTAACATTTGCTTTACCCTTAATTCATTGGTCGTAATGATACAAAAGTAAATATAATTTTCATCGTGTTGAATTCCGATAGCGAAGCTTCCGTCATTTACCACATTTACCTTTCCCTGCCAATCATCATCTTTCCCGTCAATAATAATTTCTGAAATTGTTCGCCGACTATTCATTTCATAATCGACGCAGCCGCTAATAAAGACTACTGACAAAAAATAAAAAACAGTAATTATTCTTTTCATATTAAAACTCATTTTATTCCTGTAATAAAATATCAGACAACTCTTATCTGATAATGGTTTAACGTCATACTAAGAACCTTTTCCGAGCAAAAATAAAACTATCCTTCTGAAATAAATCCAATTGGATTCGAGATTTCCATTTACACAATCTTTCAGTTATGAACACCGAAATGTATTCATTTTCTCGTTCTCCGGGATGACTATCGTGTTAATCTAGAAAATAACTTACGATAAGAAATAACTCCGTGTATATTTACAAGTTCTCGATTTTGAAAAAATATTTTCCTGGAAAAATATATTTTATGACAAATATAACCGAAGCTAGAATTTATTTTATTCAGGATTTTTATGCAAGGCAGGTGGAATCATTAGATATTTAAAAAAGAAAACCTCGATTCTCATCGAGGTTTCAGGTAAGTGAGCGTGCCTGGTCTCGAACCAGGGACCCTCTGCTTAAAAGGCAGATGCTCTACCACTGAGCTACACGCCCAAAAATTTAGACAGCTAATTTAGGACTATTTGATATTTTATGCAAGCACAGGAATTTTTTTAGTTCAGGAATTGACTTCATTTCTCATTCATAATTGAGGGTATACCTCAAAGAGTATAAAAAATATTGATTCAAAATCAAATTTTTTTATTATGATATAGGGCAATCAGAGATAATGGTTTTATGCGTAAATTTTGTTATATTTTAATGAATTAGCTGAGTAAAATGAACACCGAAGATTCCAAGATACTTATTGCCGACGATGACGAGGCTCTTTGTTACCTTTTGAAAGAAGAATTGGTAACTGATGGGTTTGCGGTTGATATTGTTTACGATGGTAAAGATGCAATAGAATCGTTGAAACTCAAGAATTATGATCTGCTTCTACTGGATCTGGAAATGAAAGAGATCTCTGGCGAGGAGGTTCTCAAATATGTTAAAGATGAACAGCCATACACACAGGTAATCATTCTCACCGCGAAATCTGAAATTAGAACAGCGATAAAATGTATCCAGCAGGGCGCATATGATTTCATCCCCAAACCTTATGAATTCGGACATTTGCGGGTTACAATCAAACGAGCAATTGAGCACAGAAAATTATTGCTGGAAAATCAAATCCTTTCATCTAAAGTCAATCAGGTTAAACACACAAAAATTATCGGTAATAGTGAAACAATAAAGAAGGTTACGGGTTTAGCTGAACGAGCTGCTAAATCTGATTCAAATATTTTATTACAAGGTGAAACCGGAACCGGTAAGGAATTATTTGCTGAATATATTCATAGACAATCGCAAAGAAATAATAAGCCGTTTGTCGCTATCAATTGTGCGTCACTCCCCGACCAACTAATAGAGAGCGAGTTATTTGGTTATGAAAAAGGCGCTTTCACAGATGCCAAACAAAAAAAACAAGGTCTGGTTGAAATTGCCGACGGCGGAACACTTTTTCTTGATGAGATAGGCGAGCTAAGTTTGACACTACAGCCCAAGCTTTTACGGTTCCTTGAAAAGGGTGAATTCAGAAGAATCGGCGGTATTGCCAATCTTAAATCAAACGTGAAAATTATCGGCGCAACAAATAAAAATCTAATGGAAGAAGCTGAAAAGGGATCTTTCAGAAGAGATTTACTATTCCGGTTAAATGTAATTACACTAACTGTTCCTCCACTTAGGGAACGCAACAATGACATTTTAGTTTTGGCGAACTACTTCATCGAAAAAAAATCTCATTATAACTCACAAAAAAAATTATCATCGGAAGCAGAAAAAACTTTAATAGCTTATACGTTCCCCGGCAACGTAAGGGAATTAGAACATATCATAGAGCGTTCACTTATCTTTTCTGATTCTCAGGAAATAAAAGTTTCAGACTTGGGTCTTCCAACTGAAATTTCTTCCTCCAACAATAATTTTTCGCTGGAACCGAATTTGATGTCTATCGAAGAACTTGAATCTAAATTAATAAAAAATACACTCGATCATTTTAATTGGAACAGAGAAAGCTCTGCCAGATCGCTTGGTATGAGTCAAAAAACATTGTACTCGAAAATCCGTAAGTACCAAATAAAACCATGAGGAATTAATTGAATAATTCCGTTTTAACCAGGAACAAGGAAGTAATTTTTCAACTCTTAAAATCAGTCAATGAACCGATAGCAATAATTAATCGTGAATTCAATTTAATTTTTGCGAATAAACTTTTTTCTTCTCTGATTGAGTCAGAGAAAGAAATCAGTTCGATAAAAGATTTACTTCAAATAACTCCGTCTTTGACTGCCATCTCACAAAACTATTTTTCCGATAAGATTAACGCACTTATCAAACTTATTCCAATTGAACTTGAAGGCAAGCTGGAAGGATTCCAGGTTTTTATTGAGAAAAATGACGATACCGATTATCCCGAAGATAAAAAATTATCTTTCAGGGCAGCCGCTCATGATTTGAATAATATTCTCACTAACATTATTAACAGTATCGATCTCTTAAAACAAAACGACAATGAGGTTATTTCTCAGACAAGATTATTAAACATCATTGAGAACAGTACGAACAGAGCCGCTGATATAATTTCAACAGTTCTTTCAAAGAACATGGAAAAAAATTCTTCTAAATCTCAGATAAATCTAAATGCACTTCTTGAAGAAATCGCCACCTCTTTCAAATTGTTTTTACCCAATCGCATATCCTTCGATACAAACATTCAATTCGGACTGCCGAATATTCTGGGAAATTATACTGACCTTTACAGATCAGTTTATAATTTGCTTATCAATGCTAAGGAAGCAGTTAAAGGAAACGGAAACATTTCTCTATCCGCCTCGCAAATTCTTCCTTTCAAAGAAAATAATACAAACGAGACTCAACGAGTCGTGTCAATTAAAATTGCCGACAATGGTGTAGGAATAAGTTCTGATAACCTGAATAAAATTTTTAATGACAACTATTCCACAAAAAACACAGACAAGGTAAGCGGTATCGGTTTAAAGAATGTTAAAGAAATAATTGAGAATCAGAAAGGACGGATAATCGTAAAAAGCGAAGAGGGTAAAGGCACCATGTTTGAAATTCAACTTCCTGTTTTAGAAAATAAAAAGGGACCGGTTGTTGAAGAGTTTCGCAGAATATTAATCGCCGAAGACGAAGATACTCTGAGAGAATTATTGAAAGACTTATTCGAATCGCATGAATTCCAGGTCTCGACCGCTAAAGACGGTTTTGAAGTAATTAATATTATTGAGAAAGATCCGTTTTTTGATTTACTCATAATAGATAAAAAAATGCCCAACATGGATGGTCTTGAGAGCATCGAAGAATTGAATAGACTGGGTCTTACAATTCCTATAATTTTAGCGACGGGTTCTTCCAGCGAAGAGATGAAAACATATGAACAAAAATACAACATTACTCAAACCATAAAAAAACCCTATCGGTTCGACGAGTTATTGAGCATTGTAAATAAAATTCTCTAGTGTTCCTTATCTTTTTCCAACGCAATCATGTTTATGTTATTTACGTATTCCGTAAAAACCGGTCTTTTTATTGCGCTTAATTTTTCCAGAACGTTTACTATGTCTTTACCGGCATCTTCAATAAACTGAATCTTTTTTTGAATCGCTTCTTTTGAGATTTCGGTTTTTGATAATTCTCTTTTAATTGATGCCAAACTCAGGTTAATCAGCGTTAACGGTTGTTTTATTTCATGGTTAGCGGTTATAACTGTAGCCGCGAATGTGCGGATCTTTTCCAGTTCAAGCAGAATTTTATTTGTTTCGCTGAACTTCAAGGCAGAATTAACGCGAGCAATAAGTTCAACTTTATTAAAAGGTTTTTTTATATAATCAAATGCGCCGACTTTTAATCCTTCTTTAATGTCTTTTGCCTCAACCAGAGCAGTTACCAGTATGATAGGAATTAATTTTGTCTTTTCATTATTAGTCAATCGCTCACACACTTCAAGCCCCGACATTCCGGGCATCATAATATCCAGTAAAATAAGATCGGGCAATTCTTCAATTGCTTTTTCCATCCCATGAATCCCATCATAGGCTGTTAATACGTTGTAACCTTCCCTTTCAAGCCTATCTTGCAGAATAAAAACATTATCCGGTTGGTCATCAATTACTAAAATTTTCTTCATTTCTTTACTTGATATATTTATTAATTTTTTCGTTAAGGCTTTCCAGCATCACGGGTTTTGTTATTATGTCTTCGAATCCGTGTTTGTCAATTACATCCCGGTTTTCGAGCATCGCATACGCGGTAAGAGCTATCACCGGTATTTTATTAAAATTATCGTCCGCCTTAATTCGTTTTATCGTTTCAAATCCGTCCATTTGCGGCATCATAATATCAAGCAATATCAATGAGGGCAAAGTATCTGCTAATTTTACAAGGCATTCAACCCCATTACTTGCGGTAACAAAATCACAATTCAATTCATGCAACAATTCACCGATAGTATACAAAGTATCGGGATCGTCATCAACGAGTAAAATTTTTCCGGTTTTATCATTAATCTTTTTCACATTTTTTAATGATTGCGAAATTTCGATTTTGTTATTCTGAAGATACTCAAAATCTTCAAAATAATTACCCAGTCTATCCCTAATTACTTTCAAGACATCGAGAGGATGATGTTTTACTCTTGACATAACATCGTTAAATGTATTCACCCAGATTCGTGATTCAACCGGATCAAATTCAGGCAGTCCGCAGATAATGGACAAGTGTTTAGTGTCCTGTGAATGTTTAATCTGATTAATCAGCTCAACAGTGTTTTCAGAATCATCCGGCAGATTGATAAATAATACATCAGCATCAGTCTGAGTAATTTTGTCTAAAATATTATTTTCATACGGAATATATTTTATGCCGGACAAATTATCATCAATCACGGGTTCAGTAATAATTTTACTTGGGTTATTTGTTACAACAATAATATTCACCTTTTCAAGGTTGAAAGTTTCGCTAAACGCATTGGTTTTGTTTATAATTATTTCGGGTGTTAATGGAGAATTATAGTAATCGAATACGTTCAGTCCGTATCCCGTTTTTTCATTTTCATTTATCCCGATTATAATCAGAGGAATTAAATTAGCCGTCTGATCATTCTTAAGTTTGTTCAGAATTCGTAAATTGCCCTTCATCATTTCAATATCAATGATTACTGCAATCGGTAAACTCCGCTTATTTTCTTCAAACTTGCACTCAGGTTCAGATGATGTGATAACCCTGAATTTATTCAGCACAAGATAATCGTGGACAATTTTTTGTGTCTTCTCGGATTCAACAAAGAACATTACATATCTTTCATTTTCATTCTCCGAAAAATTGATAACAGGAAACACAAGTTTTTCGTAACTATCTACCTTTTCGAATACCATGTTTCTAAACAGCAGAAAAAATTCCGAACCTTTGCCGTATTCACTTTCCACATAAATTTCTCCGCCGAGTAACCGTGTATATTCCTTTGATATAGATAACCCCAAACCTGTTCCCTCGTATTTTCGTTTCGTGCCGCCATCGCCCTGTCTGAATTCCTCAAAAATTATTTCCAGGTTTTCTTTTTTGATTCCAACCCCTGTGTCCTTAACCGAAAATTTTAACTCTTTGTCAGCCAATAAACTAACCGATAGAATTATTTCACCATTGTTCGTGAATTTTACCGCGTTCCCGATAAGATTAATAATCACTTGTTCAAGCTTACTTTTGTCGGTTATCAGTACCAGGTCAGTATCAATATTATAATTAACAAGAAAGCGAAGATTTTTTTCTTTGACTAAAGGTTCTATGAATTGTACAATATCTTTCAGGAACAATGACAGAATAAAACTTTCTTTTTTTAGATCCAGCTTACCCGATTCTATCTTAAGATAGTCGAGAATATTATTTATAAGACTTAATAATTTCTGTCCGCTCTTTAGAACAATTTTTAATCTTTTTTTTGCTTCCGTCCCTATCTTCTCATCATTACTGACTAATTCGGTTAATCCAATTATTGAGTTTAGCGGAGTTCTCAGTTCATGAGATACGCTTGCAAGAAAGTGGGATTTAATTTTAGTTAATTCAATAGCTTTCGATTTCTCGTTTTCAAGTTCTTCAGCCTTAAGACGTAATTCGGTATGGAGCTTTATAAGTTGTTCATTTTTTTCCGTGATTCTTGTGTTCTGTTTCTGATATTCAGTGTTGAGTATTTTCAATTCGTTAACATACAGCTGCAATTGCTCGAAAGTTTTGGCGTTTATTATTCCCACTGCTAGTTGATCATGAATGATATTAATATATTCCAGGGAAGGAATCAAAGGATGATTATTACCCGCTATTTCAATTACAGCAATGGTTGTTTTGTAATATACAATAGGAATAATTATGGAATACCTGAGTTCGATTTCCTCTTTATTGTAAAATATTTTATTTCTGTTGATATCTAAATTCAGCTCTACAGGTTGTTGTTTCTCTATTGCTTCTTTATGTTCGCGGGCATCTGAGATATATGAAAAATTTTCTTTATCGATTCCGTGAACCGATTTTAATATTTCGTATCCGTCCTCAACGAGATAAAACGCACCTATTTGTAATCCCAATTCCTGAATCATAACACTTAACGTATTTCCCGAGATTTCCAGTAAAGACGGATTCTGATTCAGGAGAGTAAGAAAATCCGCGTATTCTTTTTCCCTTTTTTCTTTTTGACTTAATTCGGCCAGCATCTGGTTAAACACAGCGCCAAGCCGACCAATCTCATCCTTTGTAATTATTTTTACTTTCTTATTAAAATCACCTCTGCTTGCCGATTCCGCTGCTTCATTCAACGAGGTAATTTGTTTTCTAAACTTTGTTGTAAAAAACATCACAAAAATTAATGATAGTGCAATTCCTGCAAACAGAAGAATAAGCATTATCATTCCCATCGTTTCTCTGAATGTAAATACCTCGTTACTTGTAATGTAAAGTAAAAAACTGATTCTGTTATTACTTATAAAACTGTTATCGTAATAATAAATACTTGCGTATAATTCACCTGAGGTCAGCTCTTCCGTGTAGAGAGAAAAATTCTCTTTTGTTGTAAGGTCTTTCGATGCATTAATTAACGAAGTTAAATACTGAGTGTTAGCCTGCATTTCCGAAAAAATAATGGGAATTTCATTTATGAGCAATACGATTTCTATCCTTGATTCATCCGAAAAATTATTCAGCATCTCCTCATCAATAACTACTCCTCCCAAAACGAGCCTGTTATTTTTTTCTATGAAACTTAAAAGTAAGTTTGGATTATTCTTTATAAAGGAATTCACGTTGAATGAGGAAAAGTTCAGATAAACATCATTGCTGACGCGCATTAAGTTTTTATCGATATCAAGTTTCTTCGTTAAAGGAAAAATAAAATCAACATCCATCGTATCAATGTTCAGGTTCTTCTCCAGCGAATCAAAATCCAGAATCGCCATCTTGTTTTCAAGATTATTGGTTTTCTCCTGCAACTTGAAAACAAAATCATAAGAAGATCTTAGAAGTGAATTTGAAATTTTAGATTCAAGAATGGATGTTGTAAGCGAAAAAAAAATCAATGTGGATGTAACCAGGATTACAACAATAATCCCGGTTGTTATCAACAGTAGCCTAAAATTAATTTTCATTTTCGTCTTGCTGTAATACTCTTCTTACAGAAATAATCAGTTCATCAAGATCGTAGGGCTTGCTAATAAAATCGGAGGCGCCGAGTCTTGCCGATTCAATGGCGCTTTTAACGTCGGCATATGCTGTGAGTACAATAACCTTCACCGTTGCTTTTCTTTCATTGAGCGATTTCAAAACATAAAATCCATCCTTGCCGGGCATCTTTAAGTCCAGCAGAACAAGTTTTATCTTTTCGTCACTGAATAACCTGGTTAATGCATCATCAGCATTAGTCACGAAGGAGGCATCATAACCAATTTCATTCAGCTCTTCGGATAATACACTGCATAGATTAATGTCATCATCGACAATGAGTATAGCTTCCATTGTTAACTATTCCTCTTCTTCAATGTCTGTATTGTCATTGTCAGCATCTTCATTATTTTTTTTCAATTCTTCCAAAAAGTTCTTCATTTTGTACTGTTCCCCCTCGGCTTCGTCTTTAAGAAATTTTGATCTGATAAGATTTTCTTTTTTCTGATCTACCCTCTCTTTTAAAGTCGGTAGTAATTCTGCTTTGATAAGAATAATTACCTCCTTCTTTGTAATTTGTTCTGAATCATATCCAAAAATATACCTTAGTCCGAAAAACCACCAAGGCAAATCTTTTAAAAGTGGAACACCGCGTCTTACAGTAACTTCTTCATTTATATAAAGACCCCCAATTACAGTTTCTTCACCATCCAATAATAAAACATCCGCATTAGCCATTGTTTTAGCTATTTCCGTGGTGATGTCACCAACTATTGCAGAGCTTCTTTCGAGATTTAATTTTAGCAAGACATAATCAATATTCTCTTCGTTATAAATATATGGTTGAACGTCGATTATTGTACCCGTCGGTTGAAACTGCTCAATAACATTACCGGAAAAATCTCTTTGTTTTATCGAAATATCGGAACCGATCTGAATACGTCCTTTTGTTTTATTTCTTACGCTGATTGATGGACGTGAGATAATTTCGCCAAGGTTTTCGGATTCGAAAAACTTAAAAATACCTAACGCGTCACCCACAAAATCACCCATTTCGAATTTTGTTTTTGTACCGACCTGAAAGTCAGGTGTTTTTACATTCTGGGTTGAAGAACCGGTTGTTTGTTGGGTTGTTGTTCCGCCCGGGGTAAACAGACTTGTAGAAGCCTGAGTTCCGGCCCCGAATGTTGTCAGATCAGAACCGATAGTGATTCCACCTTTTTGAAGAATAAATTGCCAGTTGATACCTCTTTCCGACATTTCTATAACATTCGCCTCAAAAAACAGAGCAGTTATTTTTACTTCTCTTTCCTCAATTGAGGCATATATATCTTCGCCCAGCGCCTGCGTATCATCTGTTAACTGACGAACAATGATTACATCTTTTTTCTCTTCGTACAACAAATTATTGTACTGAACGATTATTTTCAGAGCCCTTAAATAAGGCATCTTATCAATAGCAATTCCGATGGGAGTGGTTAACCCGGTTAAAGAAACAATTTTCTTACCCGATAATTTTTCGCTTACCGAACTCAATATTTCGATTGCCTGATCGAACTGAATATTTTCGGAAAGAGAAACAAGTTCATCCGGATTATTGTAACCCCTCAATTGTTTTTCTAACTGACTTTGCGCGGACAGAGTTATTGTTAAAATAAAAACAAGTGTAAAAAATATTATGTTTTTCATTTTATTTATCCGGTTTATTTTCATTATTTAATCCAAGTGTTATCTTTTCAATAATACCCCCTTTATTGAGGATAAAATTGACAGTATTCTTTTCGTAATTGATTTCTGTTAAATATCCAAGATATACTTTATCACCTTCCCACAACAAATAAGTGTTTGCCTTCGCATCAGCAATAAACGCTCCATCAGGAATGAGCGCTAAAAGTTGAGCGTTTTGAACGTCAAGGAGATTCTCAAGATTAGGAGGAATTTCATTTCTGATTAACGGATAGAAAATATCATACGCGGGATTAGGCACTAAATTATTTTCCTTAAATTCAGCCGAAGTAAATCTGTCGTTATCAGCAAAATAGACCGCGACATTCATGGAAAAAGTAACAAGGTAATATGGAATTCCTTCAGCGTCAACCTGCACAAAATTATTCATGGATGAGGAAATTATTTTCTTCAGTTCTTTACTTTGTTCAATTGCATATATGAGTTTGTATAAATCATTAAAACTAGCAGTGCCGCTCAGCTTATAAAGGTAATTGTGATAGTCTTTACCGTTCTCAATATTTTGATACTCAATATTAACAAATGAGTTTGATGAGAAACCAAACGAAACATTGTTTACAAAATCATAGAAGCCTGATTGCACAAGCGCTTGTGGTATATTATATTTTCTGAGAGCAAGAATAGAATCCAATTCGGCAACCTGCTTTTTTAATAAATTCAATTGTGCAGTTAATGCCTCGGTATCCATTTGGTAAACCATCAGATCGTCTATTTTCTTCTCACGGTCGTTTATTTTACCTTTTTGAATAACAAAAGCAAAAACACCGCCGCCGATAAGGATCAAAAAAAGAATCAGCAGCAGGACAATCGTATTTTTTACTTTAGCATTCATATAGAATTCTTAATTTTCTAATAGATATTAAAATTTAGTGTATATGAAAAAGCGCTTGTTTCTCTTAACGGATCATATAAAATATTCTGTAAAACAGCCGATTTATTTGTTTGTACAAATTCCGTCAATACACTGCGTGAAAGTGAATAACCTTTCATCTCAACAAGCCTGTTGTTGCCTATTTCAATATTTGTCATCCAGAAATTTCTTCGGCGTTCGACAAAATCCGATACATTCATAAAAAGATTACCAAAGACTTCGGTTCCGACTGTCGCCGAATCGAGAATCGACTGGGTTGACTGAAAACTATTAATTTTTTGAGTCAACGGTTCAATTTCTTTAACGATTGCTTCGTTCTGTTGTTGTTTTATTGTTAAATCAGTAATCTGCTGATCAAGTTCTTTTATTGTCTGGAAATTACCGAGTATTTTGAATGTTAATAAAAAAGTTGCGGCAAAAATTATCAGAAGCATTGCATAACTATGCCAGCCAAACTGAAAAGTTTTTTGGGATTCTTTTATGTGTTTCGGAAGAATGCGAATGCCGCTATAGGTTTTATCCTGTTCATCGAAATATTCAATCGCCGCGGCAATTGGAATTGAAAATTCGGAGAGATTATTCTGAGCTTGTTCTCCCAGTTGTTTAGTGTTAAGTCCCTCGAATTTCAATTCGCTCACATTCGCTTCGGGAAATGTTCCGTAAAATGAAAGAATGAGATTTTCAGATCTGTCTTCACCGCATAAGATTATGTTATCAAGTTTCGGGATACCCCCGTTTTCCATTTCCAGTAATATCTTGGAAAAATATACATCATAGGTGTGAAGATTTTTTGTTCCGATATCCAGTGTTGCGCCGAGGTGTTTTAATTTTTGTCCTTCAAGAAAAATCAGTTTGCTATACTCTTTACCGATATAAATTATCAGAGAGTAATCTTCAGGGAAAAATTTAGTTGTTTTTGAAACATAGTGAGCCAGAGAAAGTTCGGCTGACTTGAGCGTGGGAATTTTAAAATAACGTCTCCCCCGATAGCTGGCCAATGCGCTGATTTGATCGACACAGGGAATTTCATTTTCAACAAACACGCTTAAAATTGATCTGTCATTTAATTCAGTGCAATCAATCGAATCGGAATCAACAGAAATGTTTTTTGATGTTTGAATATCGCTGGCAACAGCCTGAATGAGTTTATTTTTATCATTACTTTTCTCGCCTTCATATAAATGATAACTCATTACGGGTTCGGTTAGCACGGGTATAAACTCAGCTTTATTCAATTGTATCCCGGATAAGCCGGAAGAAATTATACCAATATCTGATGAACCCGGCTCAATTGCCTCAAAAGAAATATCACTTCCGAAATCCTCACCGGTGAATTCAGAAATCGAAGTTTTTGATTCCGATGCGGCTGATCTGGACCCGGCGCTGACTGTTTTGTGAATAAATATTTCATTTTTCTCTTTTGACAATACAGCCAGTTTAGTATCGATTCCCTCGCAATATACACATACAATTGGCTTCATTTTAAAGCGCCTTCATTAACTGAACAATACGGTTTTTATTGTTAGCATATGCGATAGCGTTCTCTTGCGAAATTCTTCTTTCTCTGAAAAGTCTCAGCAAATCCTGTTCAAGAGTGATCATTCCCTGTGGTGCGCCCTGATTGATCATCATGTATATTTCACTTGTATTATTATTTTTTATAGCCGCTTTTACGCTGGGTGTAACAATTAAAACTTCTTTTGCCAAAACTCTTTTTCCGTCAAGGCTTGGAACAAGTTTTTGCGATACAACGGAAGTTAATACATCAGCTAATCTGTTTCTTACTCTTTCCTGTTCAACAGGATTTACTTCAGCAATAATTCTGTCGATTGATTCAACAGCCGAAGAAGTGTGTAATGTTGAAAACACTTTATGACCCGTGTCGGTAACTTCAAGCGCAGCAAGAATCGTATCAGGATCTCTCATTTCACCGATAACAATTATGTCGGGATCCTGACGCAGCGCCTGAATAACTCCCTCTTTGAAGGATAGAACATCACGCCCTACTTCTCTGTGGCGAATCAGACACTGAACCGACTTGTGAACATACTCAATAGGAGCCGCAACAATTACGATGTGAGCGTTATCGGTTTTATTATGATAATCAATTATTGAGTCGAGAGTTGTAGATTTTCCCGAACCGGTAATTCCCGTAACAAGAGATAAACCGAATTTTATAAAATTATGACTCATTGATTTTAAGGCAAAAGGATGAAAGCCGAGTGATTCAACCGGACGCGTCTGAGCTGAAATAGCGCGCATATTCAGTCCGAGAGTATCAAGATCAAAATAAGTATCAGCTCTGAATCTGACATCCCTGTTATCTTTTTCGTACCTGAATGAATAGCTGAAATCAAGATTCCTGCTTACGAGAAGGTGTTTGATCTGGTTTTTGTTAAGCAAACTCATAATTAGCGTGCATGCTTCTTCGGTATTTAATTTGGGTAATTCCTGAACTGGTCTTTTTTCCCCGAATACGCGCATCCATATATAATCGTTCAAGGCATGTCCGCCGATTTCAATATCAGAAGCCTGCATCTCAATCATTTTGGAGAGAACATAATTGGCAAGGCTGAGAAGTGATAATTTTTCATCACTATCAATTTTATCGATGTGGTCAGCTATATACACAACTTTTTCAGGACCGAAAACAGTTTTCGGAATCTGAGAAGTGAACGCCGATAATATTGATTTTGCCTTTTCAACCATAAATATCCGCCATTTTATTATGGTGATTATTTAACTTTATATTTAGTGAATCTTTTTTCTAAAATCAATTATTAATATCACACCATTACTCATCTGAAGTAGCAGATAATACTTCCTCAATTGAACTCAAACCCTGCTTAACTTTTTCAAGTCCTGATTCGCGTAAGTTCAAAGTTCCGTCTTTTTTCGACTGAACTCTAACTGCATTTTCATCAACTTCTATGCCGCTTCTTACAATTAGTTCTCTGATCTCCTTGGTAAAATAGAGAGCTTCATGTATTGCCATTCTTCCCTTGTAACCTGTGTGATTACATTTTTCGCATCCTTTCGCTTCATAAATTTCGTATTTATTCCATTCATCAATATCAAGCTTTGCTGCTTTCATTATTTCTTCATCCAATTGTGTAACTCTTACTTTGCAGTTTTCGCATAATTTTCTCACAAGTCGTTGAGCTACAATAATATTGATAGCATAGGCAATCAGGAATGGTTCGACGCCCATTTTATAAAGCCGCGCAACGGCGCTGGGCGCATCATTGGTATGCAGTGTGGAAAAAGTAAGATGCCCCGTGTTTGCTAATTTGATAGCGGTTTCAGCCGTTTCTTTATCACGCATTTCACCAACAAGAACAATGTCAGGATCATGACGCAATATCGAACGAATAGCCTGTTCAAAATTCATTCGCGGACCGATTTTCAACTGACGCGCTCCTTCGATTACATATTCAACAGGATCTTCAACAGTCAAAACATTTTTTGTGGGATTAATAACCTGATAAAGCGCGGCAACAAGAGTCGTGCTTTTACCGCTACCGGTAGGACCTGTTAAAATAACCATTCCCTGAGGCTGATTAATAGCCTTTTTGAAAGCCGCATTTGAATAACCAACGAGCCCAAGTTTGCTGAGGTCTTTTATAACTTTTCTGTCATCAAGAATTCTTATTACAATTGATTCGAATTTATTTTTTAGTTCCGTTCCCACCATCGGTAAAACCGAAACTCTGTAACGAATAATGTGCCCGTCAATATCCCGTTGGATAAAACCATCCTGAGCGCGTTCTCTTTCAAACCTGTCCATACCTTTGGATCGGTCTTTAACAACAGCCATAACAGCTTCGGGAAGAGTATTTTCCTGAGAATGCCAAAGTTGAAGTTTACCGTCAATTCTAAAATGGATTTCTGTTTTGTTGCCTGACTTTGGAACAAGGTGAATATCGCTCGCTCCTTTTCTAACTCCTTCAATCAGCGCGGCTTCAGCTAAATTGATGAGCGCGCTTTTATTAATTTCAGCATCTAATTCTTCTTCATTAATCGAACTCTCTTCAACCTCCGCTGAAATTTCCTCAGGGGAATCTTCGATCATTTTCAAAAACTCATTCTCCGAACCAAGAATTAATTGAACGAGTTTGTCATAATCTTTCTTACGTAAATAATTGATTTCAAATTTTTTCACGTTCAGCGAGTAGGCAATTTTTGCAAGTGCGCGGTCGGTAGGATCAACCGCGGCAAGAATCAGTTTATCGCGTACTTTGTTATCAAACATAAAGGGAATAACACGGTGCTCCATCAGCATTTTTTTAACATCATCGCCGTGTTTTTTCATCAGGGTTTTTATTTCATTTATTCGTTCTTCAGGAAGTTCGTCCGGGTGAAAATTCAATTCCTTGAAAGCGTATAACACCGCGACTTCACGGAAAATAGTATCATGATCGAATTCAAATTCTTCGACAAGTATCTGGGCGAGATTTCTTTTCAGTTTACCCTGATCGGTTTGTTTTATTTTCAAAGCTTTTTCGAGAATTACAGTATCAATAATACCTTTCTTCAGAAGAAGGTAACCAATTTTATCTGTCATTTCGAGTTGTGTATCAAGCATTCTTTTTCCTGTTACTTATCATACTATTTTACAGTCGGATTTTTCGGACTGATTGTTGCCGTTTCAGCAGAAACTAAAGTTAATGCGATCATCACTATCATAATCACCATGGCAATCATTACCTGAATCATCTCGATAATGTTTTTAAGGCGATATACAGTTTCACTTTCGTAATAATCCGCCAATTGTTTAGCGGTATTTTTTATTGTGCCTGTTTCTTCGCCGGAATGAAAACGCGAAATCGCAGTGTCGGTGAATACTCCGCAAGCTTCGAAAGACTCGGTAATTCCCGCGCCTCGTTTTATCATTAATGGTATCGCCACGTTTTTAACCTGAGCTTCAAAATAAGAGTTGTCGGCGGCTTCTGCGGCTATTCTTATCGGCTCAATACTTTCAGCCGAACCGCTGTAGAGAGTGTAAAACACGCGGCAAAAAACTTCAATTGTTGTTTTATGAATGAGAGATCCGATGACCGGAATTTTGAAAAGCATTTTATCAACAAATAATTTTCCTTTTTTTGTCATGGCAAACCGCC
>CAZEXO010000060.1:0-17849 GCA_964516545.1 uncultured Melioribacteraceae bacterium | reverse complement strand
GTTGGCGATGAGCATATTCGGAATTGGAAAAATCTTAAGATGACATCCTTTTATTACTTCGCGAATGAACAGGGAACTCCATATTCTGATCCTAATCCTGATGATTATGAAACCGGAGCTCTCTATTTTTATGATCTTTTACAAGGCAGGATTCCGTCTAACGGGGAATTATTCCCTATACCAGATGAGCTTGGTGGAGGCAAAACAAAGTATCCACTCTCAGGAGACCCTGTTACAGGCACGGGATATCTGGATGGTATTATAAAACCTGCCGCTGATCGTCGCTACGGAATGGTTTCTGGTCCATTTACATTAGCGTCAGATGATGCTCAGGAGATTGTAATTGCTCAAGTGGCTACTCAGAATTTCGGCAATATTGTTTCGGTTAAAGTGTTAAAAAGTTTCACAGAACATATTGTTCTTAATTATTACATTGATAACTTTGGTGAGACTAATCGTTATGAACCAAATGATAATATAACATTGGCCTACGGTCCAATAAGTTCTAGCCAATGGTACACAGCGTATATTGGAAGTCCGACAGATATCGATTGGTATAAATTTAAAGTTCCATCTTCTCAAAATTTATCAGAAAATGAATTAGTACTTCAGAAAGAAAAAATGAACATGTCTGGTTTGAATATTTCTTCAGATAATAAAATGTGTAATTCTTCAAGTCGGAATACATCAAGAACTGAATCAAACAAAACTACCAACCTTGAGGAAACACAAGTCACTATTGATCTTTACACACCGATGAATAATAATTACGATCTTGAATTATTCGATAGTACGGGAACCGTAATCGATTCAGCAACCAGTAATACCGATGAACAAATTATTAGAACATTAAGCCCCGGAACTTACTACATACTAGTCTATAGTCATTCAGGCGATTATAGCCGTACTGAATGTTATAGTTTGAAAAGTAAATGGAATAGTCTACTGCAAAAGATTAATCTTACTTACTACACAGATAATGATTCTACTTATGTTGAACCGCTTATTGTCAGTCCTGGTGAGTCATTTACGACTCATTTCCGTGTACAAAATAAAGGTACTTTCTCCTCGGGTGATTTTATTGTAGAGATTATAATGACCGATAGTTTAAAAACAACTACCTATAAAATTGGTCAAATATCGGTTTCTAGCTTAAATGGCGGGAATTCCCAAAACTTAATTTTTTCAGGCAAAGTACCTGACATTCCTGAAGGTGTTTATTACATCCTGCATAATATCGATCCTGAGAATTTAATCAAAGAAACCGATGAGACAGATAATTCAATTGAACAAACCTTGACTGTTTTGTCAAGCCTTGATATTAGCAATTCGGATAATATTTTTAATGAATTCAATTTAGCACAGAATTATCCCAATCCTTTTAATCCGACAACAACGATTACATATTCCATTCCAGAAAGTAATAATACTAGACTAACTATTTACGATATTCTTGGCAGAGAAGTATCAACATTGGTGAACGGATTTAATAAAGCTGGGCAACATGAAATAATATTTGATGCCCAAGATTTACCAAGCGGAGTTTATTTCTATACATTACAGTGTGGTGATTTTCTTCAAACAAAAAAATTATTATTGCTTAGATGAGTTTACAATATAATTCCGAATATATCGGGAATATTTTTTTCATATAAGTCAACAGAAGATAGATGAGAATAAATTACGAGAACATAAAGATATCTCTTAAGAAAATATCCGGCATGCCTGGTTGTGAAGTGTGAAGAATTTTATCTCAGGTTGTACTTGCCGGATTCAGAGTTAAAATTAAGTTAGTAATCATTAAATTGTAATAAAAAAAATGACATAAAAACACAGTCCGGTTGGTAGTCCGGATGCACAATTAAATTTGTGTCGTATCCTTCCCTCTTGGGATGTCCGTTGTCATGAATTGAAAACAAAAGAGAGGGAAAAATGAAATTAACAGTATTTTTTGATGGACAATTTTGGGTAGGTCAGATTGAAAGACAATTAGACGGAAGATTATTTTCCAGTTTATTTACATTTGGAGAAGAACCGGATGTTAACCAGATAGCCGCGTTTGTAAAGGAAGAGCTTTATAAAATCTTTGAAAAACAAACAGAATCTGTCAATCTCAAAAATGTGAAAACAAGGAAAATAAATCCCAAGAGACAAAAAAGGATGGTGTCAAAAGAACTGCTGACAAATCCATTGTCTACAAAATCCCAGGAAGCCGTAAAGAAACAGATGGAAAAGGATAAGGAGGAACGAAAGCAAATATCAAAAGAAGAAAGAATAAAACACGAGGAATATAAAAGAGAAAAGTCGGTTGAAAAGAAAAAGAATAAACATAGAGGCAGATGAAATATTTCGGTAACTACCGGACTTTTTTAACGGACATAAAGTTTCGGTAAAATGGCATGGATCAGGTAGGCCTCTTACTTCAGTAGATAGACGACAAACATCGATTATCTTTTTGGCGATCAGGTTTTGGGATTCTGTTTTCTTCCTCAGAAGAATGACGTCTGCCCACCTTGATTATTGTATATAATTTTCAGGGAGAGATTTTTAAGATGAATGAAAAAAACATAACACTGGAATTTAAGGATAGAAATGAGTACAGAAACTGGCTTAAAATAAATCATGAACAGGAAGACGGTATATGGATAAAATTTACAAAAGGTAATAAAGCTTTTACCGCTAATGATGCCTTGGAAGAATCAATCTGTTTCGGATGGATTGACGGAGTAATGAAATCAGTCGATGACAGAACATATAAAAAATATTTTTCCAAAAGAAAAAACACAAAGAAGTGGTCTGAGAAAAATAAATCTATATACGCAAAATTACAGAAGACAGGATTAGTAACTGAAGCGGGCAGCAAGGCATATAAACCGGAAAAGAGTGATAAAAAAGCAGTCGTGGATATGAATGAGAAAATTGAAATACTAAAAAATGCATTAGGACATGAGAAGGAAATATTAAGTATTTTTGAATCGAAAAGTGCCTCCAGACAAAAACAATTTGCCGGTTTTTATTGTGAAGCAAAAACGGACGAAACACGTAAGAAAAGAATAAACAAGATAATCGAAGCCCTGAAAAGTAATTATACCGGAATGTTATATTAAGGTACACAAGAACTATCGTCCTAACCTGATTCACAGGAGAAGATCATCCGGAGATTAAACAATTTCTATACCGTTTCGAAACGAATAAAGATTGATACGAATTTAACATGTAAGGAAAATCAATACACCTCTTATCAAAAACGATGAGGGGGTTATGTTCGGTAAAATAGTTGTTGTTGTATTTTCCGTTTCAGTGTTTTTGTCTGTAACACTCGCAGAAAACAATTCTGATTTTTATTCAATAGGAGATTCAACAAAAATGACACCTGAAGAAAAAATAATTGAACAGGAAAGGACATTCCTTAACCGATGGATAACCGGCGATACATTCGGATTCATTGAAGCCGCAGCCGAAGAAATAACTTATTTCGATCCCGGTTTGGATAAACGTTGTACAGGTAAAAATGCATTTCATAACTGGATTGCCTCTTTTAGCGGGACATTCAGCTTTCCCGATTATGAATTACTTGATCCGCAGGTTCAGATGCATGGTGATATCGGAATTCTTACTTTCAATTTTGTCGGATTAATGCAGGATGGCAGCAAAGAATATTGGAATACAACTGATGTATACAAACTGATTGACGGGGATTGGAAGTTAATAAGTTCTCACTGGTCGCAGACTAAACCTAAACAATGATACTTGTTTTAAAGTGAATTCAGGTACAGTTTAATTAGTCGTGGCGGCAAATTACTCAAGTAACCACTGCTATTATATTTAATTGCGTTAGTTAAAAATTGTCCTAAAGTCTGGTGAGCAGAATAGAGTATGTCACCCGGACTGTAATTAAAATTCAAAAATTTGTAAGGAAATTTTACTGCATGTTTTCTTACGTTTATCTTCCTGATGTTTGAAAGAAATTCTTATATTGTCAAATAAATTTCATAGTAAAAAATAAAACTCCGAACTAAACGGTAGAATATTTATTTCATCCTGATATTCCAAAGGAGATTCACACTTACAGGTGAAATTATTCTTTTGATAAATTTTCATAACACTATAGTGGATATTTTGCATCATCACAAAACGGGAAATCTTATGAAGAAAAAATCCTTATCAACTCTGTTTCTGATTCTTATTATCGGTCAGGTTTTTGCTCAGGGAACTGAATTACTTACAAACGGAAATTTTACAAATGGAACAAATGGGTGGTGGACTCAGGGGGCAACTGTAGCATCAGACGGGGCTCAAATTACATTCAACATAACTAACCCCGGAACAAATGCGTGGGATGTTCAGATGGGTCAGGGAGGACTAACGCTCCGTAAAGGATATAAATATACTTTAAACTGGCGTGCTAAAAGGGAATCGGGTACAATAACCATACAGGTTCAATTGGATCATGGTTCATATGCGAAAATATTCGGTACTCAGATTGTTCACTACAATAATTGGTATGAATCTGCCTTAGTTTATGAGAACACGGATTCGGATATTCAGGGTGTGAGCGTAAACGTTATGTTGGGCGGAAACAATTCCACCGCCGTTTTCGACTATATTTCTCTGAAAGAAGAATCTTTGTCAACAAATGACATTCCGATTGTTACAAATCCCGGAATCGGACCGGTTTCATATTATGGACAAATGCAGGCTGTGGGAAACAGAATCCACGGTTCAAAAACAAATACGCCAATGCAGGTGAAGGGTTTAAGTTTTTACTGGAGTATTTGGGGCGGAGAAGAATTCTGGAATACCGAAGCTGTTAATGCGCTTGTTGATGACTGGAAAACTGAAATTATCCGCGTGCCGATGGCTGTTGAGTTTAATGATAGCGAAACCGGATACTTCGGTCATCTCGACCCGAGGGGACGCGATCGTCAGATCAGACTTGTTGAAACTCTTGTTAATGCCGCTATTGCTAAAGATATTTATGTAATCATTGATTACCATTCCCATAACGCCCACACTCACACTCAAAATGCTAAAGAGTTTTTCGGTTACATGGCTAAAAAATACGGTAGTTATGATCATGTAATTTTTGAATTGTACAATGAACCGATTGATCCCGACTGGCAGACAATAAAAGAATATACCGAAGCGGTAATCGATACCATTCGTCTCTACTCTGATAATCTCGTTGTTGTTGGAAATGAAAACTATTCCCTGCGTCCTGACGTTGCTTCAGCTTCCCCGATTAATGATCCGAACGCGGCGTATGTATTTCATATTTATGCGCCATATGGAAATGAAAATGACGATCTGTTGGCCAGGGTTAATAGTGCCTTAAATAATAATAAATCACTTTTCGTTTCAGAATGGGGTACTATTTACTCATGGGGTGAAAAGAATGCCAGAACAGATAACTCATCGTTTGCCAGTTCTGATTTTTGGATGAATATTTTAGATGATGATATGATTACATCGGCATACTGGTGTGTATTGTCGACAAATATGAGTAATGAAAATCCCAATGAAGCTTGTTTGTTTAATGAAGAGTTCGGATCAATATCGCGCACGGGTGTTGGATGGACAGATACGACCAGAATGACTCCGTCAGGAAAGTATATCTTTAACTGGCTGAAAGATCATGCTCAAAATGTTCAGTGGCGAAAAGTGATTCCGGTTCCTTACGCTCCGGTATTGTTATCGCCGGTTAATAACACGCAGAACTTAAATTTAAGTCCGACATTTTTATGGAGAAAAACACAAAATGCCGATAGATATACTTTTCAGCTGGCGGATAACAGTCAGTTTAATCCTGTTGTTTTGAGTGATACCTCGGTTACCGATACCTCCAAAAACATGTCAGGATTAACTGAAGGTCAAAAATATTACTGGCGCGTTTTAGCAAAAAACACTGCCGGACTTTCCACCTGGAGTGAAACTGGAAATTTCACAACAATACTATCGGCGCCTACAAATTTATCCGGTCAAATTATTGCTTCGAATGAAATAAGATTAACATGGAATGATAATTCCGCGAATGAAGATGGATATATCATTGAAAGGAAATCGACTTCTCAAAATAACTTCTCGCTACTTGAAAGAATAACAGACAGCAATGAATATTCTGACAGATCGATAACCACGGGTGAAACTTATTCTTACAGAGTAAGAGCATACACTGATTTCGCTGAATCCGAAAATAGTAATGAAGTAATTATTATTACTGTAAGTATTAACGATAAAGAAATTCCGACGGAGTATTCTCTTAGTCAGAATTATCCTAATCCTTTTAACCCGACAACAACCATTAAATTCGGATTGCCTGAAAACTCAATTGTTAAACTGAAGATTTATAACCTACTTGGTGAAACCGTTGCGACGCTAGTGAATGGAGAAATGAATCCCGGTTATCATGAAGTAGTGTGGAACGCTGGTGGATTAACAAGCGGTATTTACTTTTACGAGTTGATAACTACTGAATATCGTTCAATGAAAAAACTTCTTTTGCTGAAATAAGTCTCAATTTTTTTAAAAGAGTTTTGATAAACAACTGACATTATTCATCAGTCAGGGTTGCCACCCTGGCTGAACCTTTCGTTCAAGGTTACCGAATCACCGCTTTATATTAATTGAGTATATCATAACTATTTATAACATACTCTTCTATACCGAAAAAAGTCTCAAAGGTATATTTTACTTTGCCTATTCCTTTTACAAGCCAGGTATCAACCATACCTGCGTCTCTGCATATTGTTTGATGTCTAAAATGATGACAATTATAAAATGTACCGATTGCAGTTACTATCGTATCTGTTTTTCCCACAAGTGTTAATCCAATACCAAAACTGCATTCATAACCTGAGGGTAATTCCCAGCTACTTCCTGTGGGAGTTGTGAAATCAAATAATAAAAATTCTGTGCTGTCATGCAGATTTAAGTAATATATTTTTCCATTCGTTTCCCTCATCCAATATTCCGGCTCCTCTGATCGTTTTGAAAATCCATAAAACAATTTTCCATGAACTCTCAAAGTATCGGTTATTTTTTCAACTGTTCCGGAGCTGTTTATATATTCCCATTGATTTCCAATTCGCATTGGATAATACTGTTCAATTTCTATATGACTCTCGGCTGGAGAATTACAGCCTGTTACTATATAAAGAAATGTAAGTATGAGATAAATTAATTTGTTATTCATTTTCTCTCCTTGTATTTCCCGGCACCTAAAATTTCTATCTTTCCTCAAAGGAATTAAAATATTTCTTTTGTTGTGTTTTTCATGTGGCGCGTGAACTTTTCATCCCGAATATTTTTTTCTAATACCCCTTCAAATAATCTCTTTCTGATCCGTTAATTCACGGATCGGGCGGGCACCTTTTTTTTTGTTTACCTACCGTCTTTTAGGTGGGCTTGCCCCTGTGGGGACATTGTACCTTTAATATATGTTATACCACAATCATATTACAATTTTCTCTAAACGCTTTCTTTCCTTTAAATATTCTTTTTGTAATTCATCAAGCAATTTAGAAAGTAATTTGAAAGCTTTTTCATTGTTGACACTAAATTTCTTTTTTTCTTCTTTTAGATAATCTCTCAATTTTTGTGCACGAAAGTGTATTAGATAGTCTTCATTATTTCTATCTATTTCTGAATAATAGAATTTCTCTAATCTTTTTAGGTCAGTATCTAAAAAAGAATGTTGATGTATAATTGTATCTCGAACCTTATGATCGAATTCGAAAATGTGATTTTTAATAGGTTTATATAAGCTTGGGATACTAGTTCTAGTCACTTTGTGATTTTTGAGAACCACTGTTCTCTTGACCTCTTCTTTGTTTATGGTCAAATGAAATACTTTATTGATTAACTGTAAAACTCTGTCATCTAGTGAGTGAAAACGTATTATATAGTTTTCAATGTTATAAATGACGTGATCAATTCTAGAATATGGAATATTGCTTGATTTGTTCTTATAGCTATAATTAGATAAAAATTCAACTGCTAACTCCAATTGTTGGCACCATCTGAATAAATATACCAAAGCAAAACCTACACCATGTATATAATATTGAAGCTCATCTAAATCAGGATTATTGAATTCTATGCTCTTCCTATCGTACTCCACTGAATGAAGATATTTGTTATCATCTTCTATTAATAGTTTATAGAAGGGGTGTTCGTTATATTTTTCGAATAGAAACATATATTAATTTAGTTGTATATCGATTTATATTTTCCCATTCGGGAAGGGAATTATTTTTTAGTTGTGCTCAACCATACTTGTACACCTTTGGTGTAGGCTGATAAACTTTTTATCCGTAAAAATGAATCCGTCGATATACCCAATTACAATAACGGTTCACAGCATTAAACTGCCTCTGCCAGAATCATACTTTCTGTTTCGGTTTACCTGCCGCGCAGGCGGGCTCTTTGACATTCTCTACGATTTTGTCTTTGCTCTTTAACACAGTACCTTGTTATATGCGACTTTATTACTTTAGTTTATTGTACTCATTTAATACCGAATATATTCTTTCATCTTTCCTTTTATCTTCAACGCTTTGTAATGGCGCTCTCAATACTCTCATCTCAAAAAATGGAGAAACCTTAACATATGGCAAATCTTCGTGAATATAAGAAGAATACAATGGATAAATATTTCCCAAATATATTTTTTGCTGATTCGCCACAACTATAAATGGCAATCCATGTGTCGATTTAATTTTATTCTCAACACCTTTAAATTTATCAAACGCCTCTGATGTTAGAGTGATAACTTGTTCTGCCCAATTATATTCAACGATATCGTTGATTTTTATAATCGGTTTTTCTTGTAATTGAAGAGATTCAATAGATAACTTTTTAGCATCAGAAGTAATTAATGAAGTGTCTTTTAAAAGATAAAACCCAAATACTTTTTCATCATCATTTGGACTCGTAGAATCACTGCAACTACAAAATAACAAAGGGATAAGAAGAACAAATAAAAATTTCCCTTTCATTTCAATTCTCCTAATATTTGTTAAGCATATACCGGGTAGCCGGGAGATGTCGCCATCTCCAAGCCCCCTAAGGATCCCGCATTTGCGAGATACTCCTGAATTTTTATAACCTTAAGTTATTCTTTCAAAAGCATCTTTTCAACTTAGGCGTAATAGTGACTATACAATAGAAGATTAACCCCTTTTGGTTCTGGATCTGATACTTATTTCTGAAAAGAATCCAGAATTCACTAAGAGTATTTTAATTTCTTAGTTCATCAATTACATCGCTTGATATCCAATATATATCTTGGCTCCCTTTATTTGGTCTATCAAAAAACAATATTTTTCCATCATTACTTATTCTTGGCGCTACTTCATATTGAGAAGAGTTAATTTTTTCTCCAAGATTTATTGGGGTTTCCCATTGCTCATTTTTTTTAAAACTAACATAGATGTCTGTGCCACCAAATCCACCTTCCCTTAAAGAAGCCCATAATATGAATGATTCGTCTTGAGAAATGAAAGGATCCCAATCTTCTTCTTCAGAATTTAATGTTTCAAGATTTGCGATTGTATCCTGTTGCATATCGTAAAAATATAAATCTCCTTTTCCTTTAGAGTAAAGTTTTTCGATGTTTCCTCCAAAGTATAGGATGTTTTTGTTTATTGCCGAAAAATTTGGATACCAATATCCATTGTTGGTTGGATAGCCTAAATCCAATAATTGTGGTTCACTCCATTCACTGTTATTCGTGCGTATAGATTTCCATATTCTTCCATTGTATTTAGGATTACCAGGAGGGCGTGAAGAGACAAAAAGTAATTCTTTTGAATCATGGCTAATAAATGGTTCCCAATTATCAAATTTTCCTAATTTTTCGAGTTTAGAGGGATGACCCCATTTTTTATTTTTATATTCACACCAGTATATTGACATATTGTTCATGGAGTCGGTAACGTTGAAATAAAACTCCTCTCCGTTTGTAGAAAAATTTGCGTTACCTTCTATTCTATTCTCTAGAGAGATTACGCCAGGTGCAAAAATCTGAGGCACTGATAAAGGTATTTCTTGATCAAAATAATTGACTCCATTATTATTACATGAAATCATACAAATACCTATTATAAAAAAAATGATTTTCTTCATGCACTTATGAAACATAATTCCTCCTGTATATTAAATGTAACGGTGTAACAATTAAGCCGGGAGTTTATCCCGATGCCTTTTATCGGGACCCAACACAACAGTGTAGCATTTATCAACGTAACTATTTTTGTTTTATATTATTTTTTTGCAAATCAAGTCTAAACAAACTACCGGCTTTATAAAACCAAGCTGAAAAATTTTCACCAACGATTGTTTCACTGTCCAACGGACTGAGACGCTTACTAAGTTGCGTTGATTCAAAAGGGAACCAGTACATTATTTGGCTATTTAGTGATACTAAATAAATGGTATTACTGATTAAAAATGTAAGTACTGGAGATTCGTATTTATACTTACTTTGGCTTTCAAATGTAGTGTACGGTTGACCATCTGGATAATTTTCGCCCCAAGAATAAGTTGAATCAACATTGTAAAATCTATAGTAGAGCTCAACTCTTCCTTGACTGTATATCACATTATTTGGGTAACTTTGAAAACTACACCGCCAAGTAATAGTAGACCAATAACCAAGTATATTTACTTTTTGCTCAGGATTTTCGAAAATATATACGGGTGAAAACTCAATCTGGTTTTTGTTAAACTTAATTCTCTTATTCAATAATTCTATACTAATGCTTTGATAGTGATCAGGACCATTAAGAAAACGGGATGTGTCTAGGTTAACATGAACTTGATAATAAATTAACATACCCTTTTCAATTTTATATTTACCTCTTCGTTCATACTTAATATCAAACACAAAAGAATGTGGTAGCGGCGTTATAAATATTTCGTGATAATTCTCAATAAAAGTGCTGTCAGTTGCATAACTAATTGAATAAGTAGAATCTCGAAAAGAATATTGCGAAACTCTAGAAAATAATTCTTGGTCGCTGTATACAATATCATCAGTCCCATAAAGCGGATTACTTTCTTTAGAGCAGCCATAAAACAAAATGGTTATTGTGACAATGAAATAATATAGAATTTTCTGTATCATATTTTTTTATGCAATATAATTTTGCCTAACGCGCTACTCCCGATTTTCCCACCTTTGGTGCGACAACAATAATGACGATTTTGTCGGCGCAACATTTATTTGTGAATCAGTTTAAAGAACTAAATCAACTTTACACAGCTAACTAATTCTGAAAAGCCAAACCTTAATGCAACTCAGTTAGACCGCATCGAATTTATCTGCCACAGGCAGAGAAGCGGTCGCTGTTGAGGCGCTTGTTGAGACTGTCGAAAAAGTCCATAACCAACCCTATTCCGGATTCTCCTTCAAACCTTATCTCTCTTTTTTCAAAAATATTTTTATCGTTACCTAACTTGCTTCACTCCTGGAAAGTATATTTGTTCTTACGCGCCGATTCATCCCTACATTCCTCATATTGTTCCGTAATTCGCTATCTTCTCAATGTTATGTACCATACAATAAAGTGTCCATTGTATATTGACTTTTATCTTGGTGCGTAACGTAAAATAATTCAATTTCTTTCTCGCTTTTATATTTCCGAAGACTGGTTCTACAATTCCCATCCGCTTTTCATATTTCTCCCTGCCTTCTTCCGTGTCTATCTTATCACGCATTCTTTTCGATATACTTTGTTCCTGTAATTTTGTCGGTATCGTTAAGTATTTTCTTTTGCCCTTCGGCATTCTTATGCAAGTGGCTTTCTTATCGCAACTTGTGCAATCGCTTTCTTTCGCCCGGTATTGGTCATACCCGGTTTTTATTCCTTTTGATGATTGCCGCCTCAATTCTTTTCCCGCAGGACAGATATATAAATCTTTTTGACTATCATATGCATAATCTTCCAACTCGTATCTTTCTCTTATCTCCTCTTTATATTTCTTCTGTGTTTCAAATCTTTTATCCCGCTTTCTAAAATCTACATCAGGGATGTAGGTATCTAACTTTTCTTTTTCACATTTATCCAGATTCTGACTACTGTGATAATTCGCATCCGCCGTGAATGTTTTCTCTTCAAAATAATTCTCTGCTTTTCCTATTGCTTTAAGATTCTTTTTTGCTCCGTCAATCATGGGACTTACATGTCCATAATCCTGTCCGCTGCCGAATGCTTCCGAATGTACGATTATCTGATGTTTTTCATCCACTAATGCCTGTCCGTTATAGCCCTGTAATACTCCGTCTGACGTTGACATCTTGCACGAGTCTTTGTCTGTAATATTACTCTTTATCTCTTTGCCTTGCGTACCTATTTTCGGTTTATTCTCTTCCAGGTACCGGTCTATTTTTTCTACCGTCTTTCTTAGTTTGTTTATTTTTTGCTGATTCCTTTGGAGTTCTGCCTTCTCTTCTTTTTCTTTTGTCCTCTTGTCTGTCAGTTGTTGTTTTCTCAAATACTTCGTTATTCTCTTTTCCAGTTTCTCTTTCTTCCTCTTTAACTCTGCATGCGTTCCGCTTAAGTGTTTCGATGCGTTTGACGATAGCTTCAGTCCATCCAACGCAAAACTTGTTCCTCCCAGTAATTCCATCTCGTCGCATACCAGAAGTATATCCCGAAACACCGGCATTATTTCTTTTTCCATTCCGCTTACAAAATGCGCTATCGTTGAATGATCAGGATACTGCATACACGATAGAGCCATAAACATTACATTCTCACGACAGGCTTGCTCTATTTTTCTTGAGCTTATTATTCCGCGTGTATAGGCTAACAATATTATCTTCAGCAGTATTTTCTGATCGTAAGCTGGTCGACCTGTTATATCGTTTTTTATTTTCTTTTCAAATTGCCTGATGTCTACTCGTTCTTCTACCAGCTTATGTATTACATATTCTATTGAGCCCGGTACCAGTTGTTTTTCAAGATCTATTGCTATCATTGTTGTTTGACCATAATCGTATGCTTTGTGTCGCGCCATATCTTGCCTCCCTGGTCTTCATTAGGAAGCTATTAATTCTTTTTTCTTTTGTCAATGCTCCAATTGCTTCATCTCCGCAGTTTCATCCGCTCTTCTACTTTTTCGACAGTCTCGTTATGTTACGTCTATTTATTAATCAGTATCCACAAGAATTACTTTAACTGGCACAGCAGGAAAATGTCTTTTTAATCTTTCAATATCATACACAAGCTGTTCGCCGTATGAGACTCCGCTTGACATTTCACTTTGAAGTGCGTGGGAAGGAACTATTTCAACTCCAACTTCGGCTTTATTTTCATTAAAGAAGTATTGGAATTTTGCCATATCATAAAACATAAAAGCATACTTACCAAACTGAACTTCGACTAATACTTTTTCTTTCACAAAATCTATTTGTTTGAAAGCCCCTTTTATTTGAACGTCGCTGTTAGGAATTGTAATTGTATATGTATCTCGCAACTCATTAAAACCCCTTTTATTGAAAGCTACTTTGAATTGCTGATTCATATCGGTAGGAGAATAAAGAGCTCGCCCCATCATCGTTTTTTCTTTGCTGATTTTTGTTTTCGACGATTTAATTTTTTTGATAACATCATAAATCTCTTGATTTAACTTTGGGTAGCGGACTTGTAGAATTTCACTTCCGCCAAGATGAGAATATTCATAAACGACTTTCATAAGTTACCTTCAAAAATTTGGGAAAAGAGTTGTTGAGTTATTTCCAACACTGACTTTCTTTGGTGGAACATATTTTTCCTTTGTGTTTGGATCAAACACAGGTCGTTCCATTGGTCGAATCAGCAATTCACCTTCTAAAGCAAGATTAATTCTTTCTTTCGCAACTTTGTAATATTCAGGTAATATTTCCGCACCAATAGATTTTCTCGAATGAATTATTGAAGCAATTTGAGTCGTTCCGACACCCATAAATGGATCTAAAGTCCAATCGTTTTCATCTGTCAATGAAAGGACTAATCTTTCAATAAGTTCTATTGGGAACTGAGCCGGGTGAATAGTTTTTTCAATATGATTTGATTTTACATTTGGAATATCCCAAACATCAGAAGGATTTTTCCCAAGTGGATTACCGGAAAGTTCGCCCTTCTTGGGTCCCTTAAAATGTCTTTTGTTTGGATATTTAGATGGAACTCGAACAGCATCTAAGTTAAAAGTATATTCATCAGATTTTGTAAACCATAAAATTACTTCATAGCGTCCGGAATATCTTTTACTTGCGTGCAAACCGTGACCAAAATGCCAAACAATTCGATTACGCATTTTAAGATTTAGCTCGTTGAAAATAGGATAAAGTAAAATATCTAATGGAATAATTTCTCCGTTGTCAACGTAATTACCAACTTGCCAACAAATACTACCATTGGGTGATAAAACTCTAACACATTCTTGGATTATTCTTTTTTGTGAGCCCAAATACGTATCTAATTTTTCCCTTTTTTCATAGGATTTACCAATATTATATGGTGGAGAAGTGATAACCAGTTTTACAAATTCATCGGGAATTTTTTCTAATATTTTTAGGCAATCTCCATTGAAAAGGACTAAATCTGCTTTGGGATTGAATTTCTCTGATATATTCATAAACCACTAAAATTTTCTTGATAAAACTTGATCTAATATACAAAAATCAAAACAAAATTTTGATGTAATGTTTTTATTCAAGAAGTAACATAATGGCGTTGCCAATAAGCGGCGCCCCAAAACAAGGATGCCGAATGATAGTAACTACTTATTATTTATAAAATAATGTTTCTTAAGACTACTTACTTCAAAGAGCAACCCAGTTTTGTAACCAAATATATATTTAGAACAATCCCACACTGAAAAACGGCGTCCGCCTTGATTGGCGGGTTATGTGCATAACGTTAAATATATTTACGATTTCTATCTTGAGTCATTTTTGCAAGTTCATCAGAAAATTCTATCATTCTAAAATTATTTGGTTGAAGATCCAATCCTTTTTTTACAAAAAGAATTGAATTACCTAGATCTTTTTGAACTCTATAAATTTTGGCAATAAAGTAATAACCAACAACATTATGATTTTTTTCAAAATGTGTCGTAGGATTTTCATATAGACTGGACTTAAATGCATCTAAACTTTTTTGATAATTCTCTTTCATTTCTGTGAACAATTGCTTCTTCCATAAATTACGTCCAATTTCATAATACGATTTGCCAATAAAGTGACAAACATTTTTATTCGTAGGATTTAATTCCAGATACTTTTTAAATATTTCAATACTTTGTTTATGACGATTTACTGATGCAAAAGATTTACCCCATTCAAATAATATTGTTTTCTTTTCTTCTTCGTCTGCATACTTAAGAGATTTTTCAAAATATTCATCTTTGATGTTATTTGAGAAATCTCGTTCAGCCAATGCCCATTGATACCAAACTGAACTATTTTTTGAATCATAAGTTACTGCTTGGTTAAAATATTCTTCTGATTTTGAAAAATTTCCTTGGCTTGCTAAAAAATAAGCTGCGCGTGACAGGCGAACCACAATAGAATCTTTTTGAACAGAAACATCTTGAATTGGTTCATATTGCGTGATTTGCCGCGAAACATTCGTAATGAATTGGTATTCTTCATACTTAGTTGTTAACTCTGTATTTAACTGCTGGAATCGTGGCAGACTGTTTATTAAAAAGGTTTTTGTGAGAGGGAGTATTGAATATTTTATCTCTTCTGAAATGATATTCTTATTTAGAAATGAAAGATTTTTCAACCTACCTACAATTTCTTCAACGTGAAATTCATCAAAACTTGTTAAAAAACATACATTGTTTAGAGTAGGATTATCGAGCAATGAGATTGAGAAGAGAACCTTTTTTTCTTCAATATTTAAAAGCTCAAAAGACTCTTTAAATGAAAACTCAAGTATGCTTTCTTTACTTATCTCTTGTGAATTCACCTTTTTGAGAATTTTATCAAGCGAATTGTGTTTATTTATTTGACCCACAAAGAATTCAGTTGCAAGAGCAAGACCACCAGTTAATTCATACAATGTTCGAACATCTTTTGATGAACACTTTTCGTTGATTTTAAATTTATCCGTTAAAAGATAATTTGTAAAATCTTCATACTCATTGAATGAAAACTCCTTCAAATCAATTATTTTTTCTGAAGAACCAAGTTGATGCCGAGTCGTAATTATTATTTTAGAATTGTCGCAAGAATCACCAACTTCTTCAAAGAATTCAAGAAATTCATGTGGATTTAAAACTGTCTCAAAATTATCAACAATAATTAAAAAACTATCCATTGATAATATTTGTAATGTAGCCTCTTTTTTGACTTTAAATGTGCTCTTAAGATATTCTGTGAATCCGGTAATCTTCAGAATAACATCGAACAATTGCAATAAATTGCTAAATATTTGTGTTTCAGATACTACTCCTTCGGGTGTCAAATAAGTCTTTTTTGCACTTACCCAAATAATAAACGAAAACATATCGCTTTTGGACTCAATAATATTTCTTGTAGTTTTTATTGCTAATGCAGATTTACCAACACCTCCAATTCCGCTAATTGCAACTAAAAATATTCTTTTATTTCGTAATGCTTTTATTATTTTGTCATAAGATTCATCACGTCCGATAAATTGCAGATAAATGGGATTAGGTAGATTGTGAAGAATTTTATTTTCCTCTTTGAGCTTAACAATAATTTCGGAAGAGGTTAATAGGTTTATATTATCTTGAACAGTATCTTTAAAAGCATTTTCATATTTTTTTATTGTGATACTTTTTGCAGAGAAAATATCGTTATAAATTGGATACCCTTTGTTGTCGATGCCATTATAATAATAATAGTTATTATCACGACATAACATAAAAGGACTTGTTGGAATAAGAATTTTATCTTTTTCAAAATAACAATACATACTTTTCGAAAACACATTGCTGTAATCAATATCTCCATTCATTGGGAGAGAATAATTTTTCTTAATATCAGTTGATAAGTCAATGAAATTTGCAGTAGAACTTGAGTCCATTTCGCCATCAATTTGTGGGATAGTTTCTGAGAGTAATAATTTAGAACTACTCACCTTATTAAGAAACGAATCCAATTCATAAGGTATCTTATCAAATCCGTTTTTTAAAAGAAATGTAACATCTTTTTCATTTATTGAGTTGGAGTGGGCAAAGGCTTTGTTCCTTATTATTTGAATACAATCCAAAATTATTTTCAAACTTGGATTTTCTACTTCTATTTTATTTGATTCTATTGGTAAGTAATGATTAGCTATATTCTGTAATAATTTCCCAGTATTCTTGTAATAATTATTTGTATCTACTTTTAATATGTCCAGAGTAGATTTTAGTAATTTAATCCAAGCACTAGTTAACGGATTCTTTTTGTAAAAATTTGTCAGTATAATTTCAACCATCTCTCTACTTACAACATTATTAGCTATTGTATGCAAATAAAATATTGTTGAGTAATAGATGATTATGAATTCCAATGAATGATTTATCTTAACCACTTTTTCAGTTGGATTGGATGAGACTTCATATTCTTGAATTTTTTCTTTGATAAAGTATTCCATATTTATCTCATTTTAATTAGCACATAACGGCGTTGTGCCTAAGCCGAAGCCCAGAGCAACAATGCCACATTTATTAAATAACTTTTTATTTAGAACAAACTTTCATTTACAAACTACGCTTAACAGCAATGCCTAAACGGAGCTACAAACTTTTAAAGAGCACAAATGCCAAATGCGAAAAAAGCTTTCGGCTTGAGGCACTGGATATTAGTTAAAAGGTTCTCCCCGATTTCGTAAATTAAAGTCATCAAA
>CAZEXO010000059.1:0-18036 GCA_964516545.1 uncultured Melioribacteraceae bacterium | reverse complement strand
ATGAAGCTATCTATTATAACATGGGGCAAATTTACGAGGAACTTGAGAATCTAAACGCTGCCATAAAATGTTATTCCAACGCGATCGCAATTGATTCGGAATATTATGAAGCATTTTTGGCAAGAGGTTATTGTTATGATTCGATAGGGAAATTTCATTTTGCACTAAAAGATTTTAATAAGGCAATTACTCTTGCTCATAATCCTTCCGAAGCATGGTATGCCAAAGCTGATTTGGAATACTCCCTTGGGAACCTGCAGGATTCAATTAATAGTTATAGTAGAGCGGTCCGTCTTGATCCTGAAAATTTTCAGGCATGGTCCAAACTGGCTGAAACTTATGTTGAAGTCGGTAAATGGCTGAAAGGAATTGACGCGTACAATAAATGCCTTCAGCTAAATCCAGAGCATGCGGGATCATACTACGGTAAAGCAAAATTGAGTTTTTTACTCAGCAGAACAAAGGAAGCTATTGATTGCTTACGCACGGCTTTTAGTCTCGACCCGAATATAAAAATTAAATTCGAGCGGGAATATCCTGAAATCAAATCTTCCAAATTGTACAATAAACTATTAAATGAAAAATAACATTCATCGCTGATTCGAAGTATGCAAACGAATAACAAATTTAATCATAGTACAAGTGTTGTTGGTGTAATCGGACATCCGATTAAACATTCGTTTTCTCCCCTGATGCACAACATAGCGTTTGAATTAAACAACATGAATTATATTTATCTTCCATTTGATGTTCCCCCGGCTAATCTGAAAGATGCATTAAAAGGAATGATTGCTCTCGGTATAAAAGGTTTCAATGTAACTCTTCCGCTGAAGGAAAAGATTACTCAACATCTTAATACTATTTCAGAAGAAGCCGGAGTTGTTGGAGCTGTAAATACTGTTGTTAATGAAAACGGAAAATTATCCGGATACAATACCGATGTGAATGGAATTATCGAATCATTAAATCCTTACAGAGATCAGATAACTGATTCGGTAGTTTCTGTAATTGGTGCCGGTGGTGCTGCGCGCGCCGTAATTTACGCCTTAATCAGAAATTTCAAGGTGGGAGAAATTAATATTATTAATCGCACCGCTCAAAAAGCCGAATCAATGAAAGAATATTTTTATGCGAAGATGCATTACGAAGGATTTAAAACCTACGAGCTGGTGCCCCCTGATCTTGTAAAAGTTTTTAAGGGTTCCAAACTTATTATTAACACCACAAATGTGGGTATGAGTCCCGACCTGGATGATTCACCAACACTGGTTTCAGAATCATTCAATAGTTCACAAATAGTTTTTGATGTAATATACAATCCGATTGAAACAAAATTTTTGAGACTGGCAAAATCAAAAGGCGCAAAAACAATTGACGGTTTAACAATGTTTGTTGAACAGGGCGCCCGCTCGTTTGAACTATGGACTGGTGAGCAAATGCCTGTTGAGAAAATTTATCACACCTTAAAATCTTATCTTTCTGTGTGATTACTTTATAGTTTCGAGAGCGTGGCTTTTATTCTTCTTACACCTTCGGTAAGATTTTCCATCGAAGTGGTATATGCTAATCTTACATAACCTTCCATTCCAAATCCGCTTCCGGGCACAACGGCAACATTGCCTTCTTCGAGTAAAAACATGGCAAGTTCAGAAGTTGTTTTTACTCTATTTCCTTTCAAGTATTCCGAAAAATTAGCGAAAAGATAAAATGCCCCGTCGGGTTTAGGGCAGGTTACATTTTTAATTGAAGTGATTTCATTATAGAAATAATTGCGGCGAGTCTTAAGTTCAGCAACCATTTCTTTCACTGAATCCTGATTAGCAGTTAGCGCTTCAAGTGCGGCGTATTGAGTAATAGTATTGGCATTCGACGTACTGTGGCTCTGCAATTTTGCCATGCCGCGTGAAATCTCTTTGGATGCAGCGGAGAAACCTAAACGCCAGCCTGTCATTGAATAGGCTTTTGATACACCGTTTATAAGAATGGTTCTTTCTTTAATTTTATTACTCAGAGCCGCGAATGAAACAAACCCGATATCATCATATACAAGTTGTTCATAAACCTCATCTGTAATAACATGTAAATCATGTTTTATAACAATCTCGGCTATGTTTTCCAATTCCCTTTTTGTATATACCGCACCGGTAGGATTTCCCGGGTTACACAGAATCAATACTTTCGAACGATGCGAAATATTTTCTTCCAGTGATTTAGCTGTTAACTTGAAACCATCTTTTTCGCGAGTTGGGATTAATACCGGATCGCCTTTTGCGAAGTTTACCATTTGTATGTGAGATGGATAAGCCGGGAGCGGAATAAGCACTTCATCAGCCTCGCATACACTTGCCTGAACAGCATTAAACACGGCTTGTTTTGCGCCTGTTGAAACAATAATTTCATCAGGTTCGTAAGTCAGGTTCCATCTTTTTTCTAAATAATTAATAAAGGCTAAACGTAATTCTAAGAGTCCTGTGTTGAGTGTGTATTTTGTCTTGTTATCATTAATGGCTTTAATTGCGGCCAGCTTAATATTTTCGGGAGTAGGAAAATCCGGTTCGCCAACGGTGAAATTAATTATATCATGACCGGCATTCTTTTTTTCAATAACTTTTCCGGCGAAAGACATTGTCGCGGAATCTTTCATACGTGAGATTGAATCTGGTAACACCGAACCTCTCCAAAAAATATTTTTATTGTTGCGAAAGGTAAGTGTTCGATTAGTTAAATGAAAGTGGCGGGAAGTTATTAGAAAAATATTCTAAAATAATTTGAATCCGCCTCATTGAAAAACAAACTCAAGTAGATAAAAATGTGATTTATTCGATTGAAAGATTATGCAACATACCGGCGGGCTTTTTCACTTCCGACTGGACTATATCTTTCATAAATTGTGACTGTTAAATATATCGGGAGACAGATCAATATCATTTTTCCCCGGCAATTTTTATAACAAATCAGGAAAAAATTATGAAAGGAATATTTATAATAATTATGCTTATGATAACACTAAACATATCGGCGCAACAAAATGACAACCCGTTTTTCAAAGAATGGGAGACACCATTTAAGACACCTCCATTTAATGAAATAAAAACCGAAGATTTCCTTCCTGCCATTGAAGAGGGAATAAGACTTGAAAAGTCGGAAATTGATGTGATCGTCAACAATCAGGAAGAAACGACATTTAAAAATACTATCAAGCCTTTTGCGAAATCAGGTGAATTTTTAAACCGGGTATCAAGTGTCTTTGGGGCATTAAGGGGCGCGATGACTAATGATGCACTGCAGGAAGTAGCGCGCGTAGCAACACCCATGTTATCAAAACACAGTGATGATATTAATCTGAATGAAAATCTTTTCAAAAAAATTAAAAATGTATTCGACAACAAATCATCACTGAATCTTAACGCCGAAGAAGCAAGATTACTTGACAATATTTATGAGGGATTTGTAAGAAGCGGAGCAAATTTAAGCGATGCGGAAAAAACGCAGCTTAGAGAAATTAATGAAGAACTTTCCATGCTGGGGTTAAAATTCAGCGAAAATCACCTGAAAGAAACCAATGCAATTGCTTTGGTTATTGATAACGAAAATGATTTGGCCGGATTACCCGAGGATGCTGTAAAAGAAGCAGCCGCAACCGCAAACGCGAAAGGACATGATGGCAAATGGGCTTTCACTCTTCAGAAACCAAGTATGTTGCCCTTTTTGCAATATTCAGAAAAGCGCGACTTAAGAAAAGTTGTTTACCTGGCTTATTTGAATCGCGGGAACAATAATAATGATAACGATAACAAGGAAATTATTTCGAAGATTCAGGCATTGCGCGTAAAACAGGCTAATCTGCTTGGTTATAAAACATATGCGGATTTTATACTAGAAAGAAACATGGCTAAAAATTACAACAATGTTTATGAGTTTCTAGATCAGGTTTGGAAACCTGCCTTGGAAAAAGCTAAATCAGAACTAGCGGATATGCAGAAAATTGTTGATGACGAGGGAGGCAATTTCAAACTTGAAGGCTGGGACTGGTGGTATTATGCCGAGAAAGTTAAGAAAGAAAAATATGCGCTTGACGAAGAGATGCTTCGTCCTTATTTCAAAATGGAAAATGTATTAGCCGGCGCTTTTGAAGTAGCGAACAAACTCTATGGAATAAAATTCGTTGAACTAAATAACATCCAGACTTATCACCCTGACGTGAAAGTTTTTGAAGTTATGGAAAAAGATGGTAAACACATCGGAGTGTTTTATGCCGATTATTTTCCACGCGATTCTAAACGCGCGGGGGCGTGGTCGAGTTCGCTCCGTTCACAGTCGAACATTGACGGTGAATTTATTACTCCGCTTGTTTATAATGTTGGGAATTTTGCGAAACCGGTTGGCGATAAACCTTCGCTCATGAGTGTTGATGAAGTGCTGACTCTCTTTCATGAACTGGGACATGGTCTACACTCACTGTTTTCCAACACAACATACAGAGGTTCGCGATGGGTGCCGAGAGATTTTGTAGAACTTCCTTCCCAAATTATGGAGAATTGGGCTCTTGAACCTGTTGTTTTAAAATCGTATGCGAAACATTATCAAACCGGCGAATCAATTCCAGATGAACTCATTCAGAAGATTGTTAATTCGGGTCACTTCAACCAGGGCTTCGAAACTGTTGAATATATTGCCGCTTCTTATCTCGACATGGATTGGCAAATGATTACAGAGCCGGTTGAAAAATCAGTACCTGAAATGGAAAAGGCCTGCTGGGAAAAAATCGGATTAATTCCTGAAATCGCCTCACGTTATTTATCTACCAATTTCTCGCACATAATCGGCGGTTACGCGGCCGGTTATTACAGTTATTTGTGGTCGGCAGTTCTTGATACAGATGCATTCCAGGCTTTCAAAGAAACTGAACTGTTTAACAGGGAACTTGCAGAGTCGTTTAGAAAAAATATACTTTCACGCGGCGGAGTTGAAGACCCGATGGAACAATATAAAATATTCAGGGGAAGAGAACCGAAGATCGATGCGTTATTGGAAAAAAGAGGATTAAAGTAATTGAAATAAAGTGATGAATTATTAACAATACTGTGAAGAGAGGACGAGAAAAAATCCTCTCTTCTCCAGTGTCGTTAATGGTATTATAATTTCGCACAGCTACATTTGTAAACAAACCTTCCACTCATATCAATCATAACGATAATTCTTCATTTAATAGTGATTCGAAGGAATTATTTTTCTTTAAAATATTAAGAACGCTAATTGCACCGCGGGTTAGGTTTAGTATTTTCTCAGACTCTTTATTTTTTATCTGTTGTTCAAGGATGGATTCAAATTCTGCCAACAAATTTATTTTTTTATTGGGATTATTCCAGGTATTTGCGATATATCCCCCGAACTGTAAATCCTTAATATAACCTGATTCAGTCTGAATCGGTCTCATCTCCAAGGGAATCAATAGTAGGCAATCTTTTATCGATACCTCTTTGTTTTTTATCATTTTCCGCAATTGAGGTTGCAAATCGTTCAGACTTGAGTTCTGAACATTAATTACGTTATTTGTGTTTCGAGCGCCTGCATTACTATTAGATTGAATATTAGATTCAACACGATTGATCATTGTTGCCCCCAGCAAATAATTAGAGAATATTTATTTAGAAAATGAAAAACTAGTTGTGTATCTCACCCATAAATTTTGCGCCGCATCTGTAACAAACAGCTAAGGCTTTTTTTCGTCTGTATTCACGAAACCGATTAGCTTGTTCACTATTCCAAATTTCACCGATTGAAGATTGTTTAACATTTCCGATAACATAATCCGGAAAATCAACACAGAAATTAACATCGCCATTCGGCTGAATGTCAATCAGGTTTTCTACATTCACACAATGTTCATAAGTAACGTGAGTTGTTGTATCGCTAAACCAGGTTTTATATTGCTCCTCGGTTAATGGCATATAAGGATAATCTTCGATTCCGCTTAGACTTTTTTTATAATTACGTAATTGTTCAATGAAAACCTCTGAATCAACACCCGAATCTTCATGATGAAAACCTTGCCATGAAAAAGCTTTACAACCCAGTCCATTTTTTAATTCATTCTCATATTTTTTTCCGGTTTCATGCGGAAAATAATAATACGGTACGATGTTTATTGAACTTATTCCGAGGCTTCTTGCCACATCCGGCATTTGACCGAGAGAGTGAAAATTGTATTTACTGATAGTAAAACAGATACTTTTGCTTACCATTTTTACCGAATTATTATCAAGTTCGTTTAAGTAGGCGATGTTATTCTTAAGTTTCTGAAATGTTCCTTTGATTCCTCTTACCCGGTCATGAACCTCTTCGGGTCCGTCAACAGAAATGGTTAAATGCATGTTGCCCATTTGCACGATTTCTCCGGCGTATTTTTCAAGCTGCGTTCCATTGGTATCTATGGACATGAATATGCCCTTGTCATTAATATATTTGAGCAGCTCCATTATTCCGGGATAGAGAAAAGGTTCACCGCCTCTTATAAAGATAGTTTTCAGGTTATTGGAATCAATCTCATCAATTACTTTTTTCCAATGATCGACAGACATTTCGGATTTGATTCGGGAAGCGTTATTATAAATATATCCTTCTTCGCTCCATTGTCCGCACATTCTGCAGCGAAGATTACAGGCATTGGTAACGGTCAAAGAAACCCGCAACGGGAATGTGTTCATTCTTGAATCCCCTGTTTGTTATAATCAATCATCTTGTTAAAGAGGTCTTCGGAATTATAAAAAAGACCATTCTCTTTTTCCGAAAGGTAATTTATGAATAATTCACCTCCGTGATAAAATGAAATTCTGGTGAATGGTAATTGACCGCCATAATGATTTTCAGCTAAATTAAATTTTTTGCGCATTAGGTTTTCCAATAATCTGGCGAAACCTTCTTTCCACCATTGCCAGATCATGTATTCAAAATCAGGTCTCGTTAAATATGTTTCTAATTTTTTCATAAAACCGAGAATATCATCGGCGTTATTTTTTTCGAGTCCGATAAGCAGACCAGAATAATACTCAACAAAAAGTGAATCACTGTAAGGGAAGTTATGATTGAGTTCCCACATGTAATTTTTATTTTGCATCGCATCATTAAAAACAGAAAGAGTGTTTTTCAGTTTTTGCTCGATAGTATTAGCCTGTGAGCAATGAACAAACTCATGAAAAATAATTATCATTTCTTCGGTTGAATCGAAGGCATCAATTGTTACGACACAGCCTGGACGGTTATCATATTCGGCAATAGGAAATGAAGCACGTACTTTTTCAGGCAGATTGAAAGAGACAGTAAATTCTTTGATAAAAAGATATTTCCCTTGTTCAGGATCATAATCGAATATTTTTAATTTATCATTATCGGCAATGGCAATCGGCTGAAGTTTTTCCAGCATCGGGTGAATAGATTTAATTTCTTCGTGTAACTTAACAAGTTTATAAAAGGCCTTAGAGAATTTTTCAGAATCGGCGTTGTTAATGTTACTCGCATTAAGTATACTCACTGCTAATCCGAATGACAGAAATATTACTAAAGAGATGCGACTTTTTCTATTCATGAAGAAAATCCCCTTAAGTGTAAAGTTGGTCACAAATTTAATGAAAGTTAACTATTCGAAAACCGGAATAATGTAAAAAATAGTCAAGGTTAAAAATGCGATGATCAGACCAATTGAAACGTTTGTACGAAAATTAAAATACAGGAATTGAAGAACAAGTCTGATTAACCAGAAAACAGAAATTGATAGGAGGATAATTTTACCCAGATCAGTTGTGAGTAATTCATTTGTGTATAATAATGACAATAGTGCATTTGTTAGAAAAACAATAATCAGACAAATATTCATGACCGGCATAACACTGCGGTTAACAGGACTCAGCGAACGCAGGTCACGTTTCCACTTGAATAATCGCCAGAACAGGAGATGAAAAATTACAAAAGCGATATGAAGAATTCCTCCGAAAAATATTAACATACTGTTACTCATTTCAGCCCCCCTAAGATGTGCAGATAAAATATAATGATTTGTGTTTTCCTATGACAACAATTTTTACGGCTCTGAAATATTTTTGATATAAGTATTTGTGATAATTTTTCTGTACATTAAAAACGCATAATCGATAATAAAATGGAGGGAAATATCTTGAAGAAATTTTTGGGAATATCATTTCTATTCGTTTTGTTCTTTTCTGTCGTCTCCGCGCAGGATGGAAGTAAATATTTAACTAAGATCGGTCAGCAAGTGCCATCATTTTCGTTACAGACCATTGACGGAAAAAATTTCAGGATAGAGAATTTCAGGGGAAAATATGTACTGATTAATTTTTTCGCCACCTGGTGCGGACCTTGTCTAACCGAAATGCCTAAACTTGAATCAGACATCTGGCAAAAACTTAAAAACAAAAATTTTATGGTAATCGCCATTGGGCGTGAACATTCGATTGCGGAGCTTAAGGAATTTAACAAACAGAAAAAATTTACCTTTTTGATTGCCGCCGATCCGGTAAGAGAAATTTTCAATAAGTTTGCAATTGATACTATTCCACGAAATATTCTTATCGACAGCTCCGGCAAAATTGTATATCAAGGAACCGGTTACAGCGAGACAGAATTTGCTAAATTGACTTCACTGATAAAAAATTCTTTGGGGAGTAAATAGGGACAGTATAATATTGTTATACAGACTTATTTCGTATCTTTAGAAAAATTATTGGAGTATTAATGAGTTCACTATCGGAAGATTTACAGAAAACGAAAAATGATATTCAACAATTCAGAGATATTACTACTCGTATATTAAACTATATTCCAGATGTTTTAAATGAAGAAACAGAATTCAGTGGTTATCAAATATGCTCTTCAAATATTGCAGGAACGAGAAAATCTGTTCGTCCCTTTAGAAATGATTTATTTATTCGAAGTGTTGCCGGATTTAATGATAGTTTTAATGACTTTGAACGAATTCTAACTCGTTTGAGAAACGAAGAACGAGTATTTAACTTAACAGAATATCACTTAGTTGATAGTGTTGTATATACAATTCAACAAGCGTTGGGAATTGGTCTTGATTTAATGGTACAATCCAATAGTGCAAGGAAGCATGTTGGTAATCGGTTTGAAGAACTGATCAGAACTTTATTAAGCGCTTTGGAAGTCTCAATGAAAAAAGTTGTTTTAAGCATACCTTATGAAACAGATGAAGGTAATAAATACTATCGTTGTGAAACTGATGTTATTATCTCTCCATATGAAAGTGTTCGGTCAGATGCTACAAGTATAAATCCCAAAGAAATAATTGTTTCTCTAAAAACTACTACTAAAGATAGGATGCACAAAATATTTATTGATAAAGTTCTTATGGAGCGTTTCGTTGGACATCCCGTTCGAGTTGTTGGTATTTCACAGAATGATATCCAAAGAAAAGAAGATGCCGGTGAAATCAAAATTAGTTATACGTTTGTATCAAATCTTTTTATGGTATATACTCGTTTTTTAGCTCAATTAGAAGGTTACTATTATCTTGATTTACCATCGAAAGCATTACAGCGTCCGTTCAATCAGTATATATTTCCCTTTTCAAAATTCTTATTGAACGATATTTGGAAAATGTTAAACTCTTAATTTTTGTCTTCGCTGGATGGCCTCCATTTCATCTTTACCGGAAATTATCCTGGAAATATGTTCTTTATTGGACATTCGCTTTTTTATAATCTGACAATATTCAAGATTGTTTTCGGTTCCTAGCCATCTTCTATTGAAAGCTTCAGCGACAGCATAAGTCGTGCCTGAACCTCCAAAGGGATCTACAACAAGATGCCCCTGATTTGATGAGGCAAGGATAATCTTTTTTATTAATTCAATTGGCTTTTGTGTCTGATGTTCAGTTTTTTCCCAAGATCCATTCGATAAGGTTGGTATTTCGAAAACATCCTTTGGTTTGGCGCCTAATGGATTTGGTTCCCAAATATATTCTTTATTATTTCCGTTATTATATTGAGATGTTTCTGCTTGCGGTCTTAATGGATATTTTAGTGTGTGTGCGTTGTAAGGTATTCTTGCTTCATCGATATTGAAAATAAAATTCTTACTTTTTCTAAAATGAAGTATGCTTTCATGTGATCTTCCCCAATCATTTCCCAGATTAGCTTTATTCCTATAATGCCATATAAGCCATTTACATCCGGCAAACAAATAGCTCGCTGCCCATTTAACATCAGCGAGAATTTCTGAAAATCCACAAACATAGAGTGAACCGTGTTGTTTTAAAACTCTTTGTGCTTCTTGAATCCAAAGATTGCTCCATTCAACATATTGTTTTTGAGACTGAAATGTATCCCATTCAGCTTTTTTTATGTTGTAGGGAGGATCTGCAAAAATTAAATCTACAGATTCATTTTCTAAGGCTTTCAAAAATTGTATAGCATCAATGTTATAAAGTGAACCAAAATCATTTTTGTAAAATGGTTGAGGTAGTTTTTCTATTTTTGATTCCGTATAAAGTTCTAGCTGAAGTTCTTTAATAAATTGGTTGATTTTTGACGATGAATATACTCGGTATTTGTTTATAGGGTGCCTGGTCGAATGGAATTTTCCATTTCTATCCCATCGTCTAAGAGTCTCTTTATTTACGCCTATTATTTCTGCAGCTTCGCTTAATTTATAGAATTTCTCCATATGAAGTCCTAAATATGTTAAACAACCTTATACAACCATACATAAATATGGAGAATATTTCAAAAAAATCAAATTATTTTTTAAAACACTAATAATTATAGCCAATCAAATCCGAAGATGTTTTTAAATACGGTGTTGAACTAATTCTTATTTGGTTATAAAATCATACTGTTGAACGTAGTTCTTCTGAATTTTTTTAATAAAAGTTGTTAATGTTATTCTGCTTCGTCGTTCAGAGTATTACACAAAACATATTGTGATGCTGATTAAAAAACATAACAAGATTTTATAATTAAAAAATTATACTTATCGGCATCGGAGGATTTTTATGTTCAATCTCACGAAAACTATTTTGCGGATAGGTTTACAAGATTATAAGTTTCGAAAATATTATGACTTTAGAAAACTTTTCTAATTGTCATCGAAATCAACAACACCATTGAATAAATTGAGTCATTTCTTCCGTTTGTGAATTAAGCAATAACAGAAGGACTTGCCACTGTTGAAAAAGTAAACATACGTCTTTATCGCAGCGGCAAGCCTAAAAGAATTAATCTATTTTTTATAACCGATTACCGTGATACTTATGACAGAGGCGTTACTTCTACTCAAGTCAGCAATATCTTCCTTCTGTAAAAACAACTTGAGAGTTTCTTCAGGCAATGAAATGTTTTTTGATGATTTTATCTCAACATTTTCAAAACCGTTTTTGGTAATGATGTTAAGATATTCGTCCTGCTGAACTGCACCTGCGATACAACCGGCATACATTTCAACAGAGCGCAAAATTGGAGCTGGTAATTCACCGTCGAGCACAATATCCGAAACACAAAAATGAGCTCCGGGTTTTAGTGTACGATAAATTTCCGAGAAGGCTTTATTCTTATCCGGTACAAGATTGAGAACACAATTGCTGATAACCACATCAATACTATCCGAATCGACAGGAAGGTTTTCAATTTCTCCCAGCCTGAAATCAATATTATCGTAACCGAGTTTTTTCTTGTTGATAATCGCTTTCGATACCATTTCTTCCGTCATATCTACGCCGATAACAAATCCGTTTTCACCGACAGCCGCACGCGCAACAAAAACATCATTACCGGCTCCGGCTCCGAGATCAAGAACGGTATCTCCGGTTTTAATTCCGGCGTGTTGGGTGGGTAAACCGCATCCAAGTTGTAAATCCGCTTCAGGCACATAACCTTCAATATTATCGTATTCATCATTCATTATTGAAAAATCAGATGTGCCCGATCCGCAGCAGCCGCTGGAAGAACAACATCCGGCAGACTGATTTTTAGCCGCGATTTCGCCGTAAGTTTTTTTTACTGATTCTTTTATTTCTTGACTGTCCATAAATCCTCCTTTTAACAGCATATTTTATTAAATAATTTTGCGAATGCATCCCGCGCTTTTTGAATAGTATCCGGATTGAGGCAATAGCATGTTTTGGGACCTTCTGTTTCTCCAAGAATAAGATTAACTTTTTTTAATTCGGCGAGATGTTGAGAAACAGTCGATTGCGAGAGAGGCAGTTGATTTACAACGTCGCCGGTGATACATGTGTTACAGCTGTTCAGAATTTTGAGAATTTTAATCCTTGCCGGATGAGCAATGGCTTTTGCGATTTCAGCCAATGTTATCTCTTCCGGAGAAAATTCTTCAATCTTTGCTTTCGCCATTGCAACTCCTAATCGTATATCGCAAATATACGATTGTATTGAGGCGGAAGTCAATATCTTAGAAAAATTTTAATTTATTTTACCGGAATGAAAGGTTCAATGTAACAATCTCAGGTTTACTTCCGATTCTTACAGGGGGTCCCCATCCTCCGACTCCGCAGGAAACATAATAATGTGTGGAACTCTTTTGTTTATATCCCCAGCTTAATTCATAAACCAGTCCGGTAATGTAGTTGAAAGGCCATAACTGACCATGATGGGTATGACCGCTCAACTGAAGATCAACTCCGGCTCGTTCTGCTTCATGCAAGTTGAAAGGCTGATGGTCCATTAAAATTATTGGAAAAGATTTGTCAATGCCACTCATGATATCAGGAAGTTCTTTGCGGGTTAATCCGGCAAATTGTTTTTTCGAAAGGTCTTCTCTTCCGACAAGATAAAAACTGCTGTCAATTAATACTGAGAGATCCCGTAAAACATTAATCCCATTCTTCGTTAGGTAATTTACTGCCATTTCAGCGTTGCCGATGTATTCATGATTTCCTGTAATGGCATAAATACCGTATTTCGAATTCAGGCGTCGAAGCTCTTCGCAGATACCGTCTTTCATCACCGGTTCAATATCTTCATCAATTAAATCACCCGGGATAAGAATAATGTCAGGCGATAATCCGTTTACCGTATCGACAACTTTCTTTGCATATTTTTTACCGATGATTGTTCCGAGATGCAAGTCGGAAAACATTACGATTTTAATTTCCTTTAAGTCACCCGCTTTTTTTTGTACCTGCAAATTATATTCTTTGGTTGTGATTGATCGTGAATTAATAAACCCGAAAAGTGTAACCGATGAGACAAGAATGAATACGACCAGCCCGGTTATTTGACGGGTCTTTTGCGGATTAGCCGTAAGAAAATCAGGAAATATTCCCGTGAAATGATCAACTAATCGAAACAAATCTATTATTACGATGGAAAGAAATCCATATAACATGTAAGCGAACCATATTGAACCAATCCAGATCAGCACATCCGAAAAATGTGAGAGGTAAACTTTTTCAAGAAATCGTCCGGATAAATATGAAAGCGCACAAATAAAAAATAGCGCGAGACTGATAGTTCGGAAAAGCGAATCCTGCGGTAATATCATAACAAGACGTTTGTAGATATAAAAATTTACGGCTGCATGAACTATTAATACTATGGAGAAAAAAATTAAAAAATTCATCAACTTCATCGGGGACTCTGTTTTTTGTTTTTAGCAAATTTATAAAGCTCAATATATTTTTCGGCGGCATCTTTCCAGGAATAAATTTTTTGCATACCGTTAATCATTATTTGATTCCATCGCTCTTTATCTTCAAAGACGTTTAATGCCCGTGTGATTGTTTCAAGCATTTCTTTTGATGAATATTCTTTGAATACAAATCCTGTCTGTGTTTTTCCTGTTCCTTCCGGAATTTCAGAGTCATGAACTGTATCTGCCAGTCCGCCCGTGTAACGAACGATAGGAACGGTTCCGTATTTAAGAGAATAAATTTGATTTAATCCACAGGGTTCGTAACGCGAGGGCATCAGGAAAATATCCGATCCTGCTTCAATTAAGTGAGCAAATTCATTATCGTATCCGATCCGGACAAAAATTTTGTCGTTATATTTTTCACCGATTTTTGAAAACGCATCTTCATTTTCTTTTGTGCCGGAGCCAAGTATAATCCATCTCGCGTTTAGTTTAATCAGCTCATCTATGCATTCAATAATTAACCCGGTTCCTTTTTGTTCAACAAGTCGGGATACTATTCCAATCAAAGGAATATTTTCTGAAGAGCTAAAACCTATTTTTCGGAGAAGCTCAGTTTTATTTTTTTGCTTCCCGCTGAGATTCACAGAGGAATAATTGTATGGAATCAAAGAATCATTTTCGGGATCCCATTCACTGTAATCAACTCCGTTTAGTATTCCAAATAAATCTTTTTTTCTTTCTATCAAAATATCCTGCATGCCTGCGCCGAATTCTTCAGTAAGGATTTCTTTTGAATAAGTTTCACTGACAGTTATTATTACATCAGAAAAAATTAATGCAGCTTTTAAAAAATTAATTTTTCCATAATATTCAAGCGGACCCATAGGGTGGAAATGATTCTCATTCAAACCGAGATTACTAATCAGGTCAGGTGAAAAAACTCCCTGATAAGCAATGTTATGAATCGTAAAAACAACAGAAGTATTTCTGAATAAATTATCCCAGGCAAAATTTTCTTTCACCAGCAGCGGAATCAATCCTGATTGCCAGTCATTACAATGAATGATATCGGGAGCCCATTGAAGTTTTTGAATAGCTTCGAGTACGGCTACATTAAAAATACCAAAACGTATACCTTCGTCATGTTCAATTGTGTAAAGACTATCTCGGCTAAATAATTCAGGCGAGTCAATAAAAATAACATCAACATTACTTTCGGGGATTCTTGAGCGGTACAATTTCAGGTCATATTCTCGGTCGCCGTATCTTACATAAATATCATCGACCAAAATAATTTTATGCAGAGAATATTTTTCTTTAGGAACCTGCGAGTAGAGAGGCATGAAAACAATTACTTCAAGTCCCGCGGCGGCAAGTGATTTAGGCAATGCGCCTGACACATCCGAAAGCCCCCCGGTTTTTGCAAAAGGCAGTACTTCGCTTGAAACAAAGGCAATTTTTTTCAAAAAGTATTTTCCTGAAGAATTTTTTAAATGATTTTTAATCTATTCGAATTCTGATGTCAACAGCGTGAAAAAGTCCGTTCTTATCAACAAGCAACGGATTGAAATCAAACTCAATAATATTCTGGTATTCCAACATCATTTTTGAAGCTGATTGAATAATTTTTTTGAGTCCCTGAATGTCGGCAGGTTTTTCATTTCTTACACCCAACAGAATTTTTCCCATGCATGTTTTGAAAATCATTTCATCAATATCGGTTTCGGTTAGATAAGCCGACTTAATAACCGTATCATTGTAAACCTCAACATACTTGCCTCCGGTTCCAAACATAATCATTGGTCCGAAAGAAGGGTCGCGAAATCCACCCAGAAGAATTTCATGTTTTGTTGAAATGAATGGCTGAACAAGATATTCTTCAACATTATATCCGGATTTTCTGAAATTTTTTTCAATCTCGAAAACTGCATTTTTCAATTCGGTTTCATTACGGATATTAAGTTTTACGGCATCCATTTCCGATTTATGAATTACCCTATCATTGATACCTTTTAAAACGATTGGGTAAGTAAATTCAGCGGATGCGATTTCATCCGGTTTAAGAAAATAATTTTTTGTGATTGGTATGTTGAATTTTTCAACCAGTGGAATAATCTCTTTCTGATCAAGAAATCTTTTACCCGACGAATAATCGGTTCTGGAAATATTCAGAAGTTTTGCGAATTCATGTTTATTCTTATCAAGCCGTTCCTGTTGCTTTGAATGAAAAAACATGTTTGCCAGAACTTCGGCAGGATCCTCAGGATTTTTGAATAAAGGAAGTTCTAGTTTTTCGTTTTTTCTATAATCATTCCAGAACTCCGGAAGAGGCATTACGACTTGTAAAATAGGTTTATCGGATTTAACGCTGGCGACATTTTCAACCACAGGCATGGGACTAACCATAACCGGTTCAACAAAAATTGAAATAATCGCGTCAACATTTTCGTCTTTCGCGATAATGCCGGTAACTTTGCCATAAATTTCAGCATTTCCCCCGGGGAGTAAATCAACAGGATTATTTACGCTTCCTTCAGGATGAACGATTTCGCGTAAAAGTGTTTTTGTATTTTCGCTAAGCTGTGCGAGTTTAAGTCCTTCATTTTCAATTCTGTCAACTGTGAGAATAGCCGGACCTCCGGCGTTTGTTATCACAGCAATCCGTTTTCCTTTTGGAATTGGAAAATTCTCAAATCCTTTTGCCGTATTGAAAAGTTCATTGAGATTCTCCGCTCTGATAATTCCGAACTGACTAAAAATTGCATCAACAACAACATCGTTGCTGCTAAGTGCGCCGGTGTGTGAGGACGCGGCTATTTTTCCGCTTTCAGTACGTCCGGCCTTAAGAACAACGACAGGTTTTGTAACTTCCCGTTTGATGAATTTTTTGATAAATCCTTCTCCATCAATAAAACTTTCAAGATAAAAAGCGAGAGTTTTTATACTATCATCTTCCTGCCAGAAAGAGAGCAAATCATTTTCATTAATATCAGCTTTATTCCCAACGCTGATGAAATGTGAAAATTTTATGTCTGTTTCTCTTAATGAATTAAGAACAGCCGCGCCGAGAGCTCCGCTTTGAGAAAGAAAACCAGTCTTACCGAATAATGGTTTTTCAGCCACGAAGGTTGCGTTTAGTTTTATTTTTTCTGAAGTCGAAATAACGCCCATGCAGTTTGGTCCGACTATCCTTGCGCCTGCTTTTTTAATTTTTTCAGTTATTCTTTTTTCAGCTTCTTCACCTTCCGAACCAACTTCCTTAAAACCGGCGGTTATTAAAACAATCGATTTTACATTCAAAGCAATAAGTTCATCTATTGACTGTTCGGCAAATTGTTTTGGTACTACCACTATTGCCAGGTCGATATTTTCTGTTATTTCCTCAAGAGAGTGAAAGCATTTATAACCAAGAATTTCATCAGCTTTCGGATTCACCGGAAAAATTCTGCCGGTGTATTGGTATGTTTTTATGGTCTTTAATAATTCGTAACCGATTGATTTTTCTTTTGTCGATGCGCCGACTATGCAGATCGATGATGGATAGAAGAAATCACTCAACTCATTTTTCATAAATTGCCATGCCAATTTGTAAAGTTTTTTGTCTGTGCAAAAATAGCAATAAAGAATGAGATAGCTTAAAGAAAAGCGTGACCACAAACCGACGAAATTATTTTATATGGTTGATTATATTTTTATCTTTCGGGTGAAATAAGCGTAAACATAATTTTGGATAATTGATGAAAAAAAATAATTTTTTCCCGCGAACGCTGCTTATAATAATCTTCATTTTCCTACCGATAATAATTTTATCTTGTGGGGAAAATAAAAAGGGTGCAGAGTTGGTTTACTTAAACGCCAGGGTTATCACTCTTGATGAATCAAATCCTTTTGCAGAAGCGATTGCTGTTGAAGGTGATAGAATCAAAGCTGTTGGTTCAAAATCCGAAATAGAAGAGCTGATTGGTGATAACACAAAAATTTTTGATCTCGGTGGAAATTTTGTTTACCCGGGATTTAATGACAGTCACGCGCATTTCCTCGGAATAGGAAGATCGAAGATGGAGCTCGATCTGCGGAGCGCAAATAACTGGGATGAAATTGTTTACCTGGTTGTTCGTGCTGTTGAAAAATCCCGTCCGGGTGAATGGATAATCGGACGCGGCTGGCATCAGGATAAGTGGAACTCACCGCCGGTGGAAAACGTGGAAGGATATCCGGTACACAAAGTGTTAAGTCAGGCTTCATCGATGAACCCTGTGATACTGACACATGCAAGCGGACATGCAATCATCGCAAATCAAAAAGCTATGGAACTTGCGGGCATTACAAATGAAACTGCCGATCCTGAAGGAGGACGGATTGTCAAAGATGATGAGGGAAATCCCATTGGTGTTTTTGAAGAGAATG
>CAZEXO010000058.1:10206-18056 GCA_964516545.1 uncultured Melioribacteraceae bacterium | reverse complement strand
CGTTCCCGTCGGAGGCGAGATATTCCGCACACTGACTGCCGAGTGACAGGCTGACGAAGTCCTCGGTATCGCTGAGGATGTTCACGCCGCCGTCCGATATGTAATAGATTTTATCGCCGACCACGGCAATATCAAGTTTATACTGTTTATCTTTTTTCAGGGCGAATTCTTTTTTAAATTTTCCTCTCAACGTACAACGAATCTCTTTACCGTTTTCATAAAACACGTAGTAATCTTTACTTTCAATTTTATAAATGATGCCCTTGATGTTTCCTCCGCTAAAAAAAAAGCATCGTAAAATACGATGCCTTTTCCTCCAAATCAATTACTCCCGGCTCAGAATAAACGATAAGTTACTGTTAAAATCATATTGCTTGTAGTAATATCCTGAAAAACTCTTGAGGCATAAAAATTATAATCTTCTTCGTAGTTATAATTATCTTCATAAGTTTTCCACCAACCTCTGACATAAGCAAAATCGAGTGAGATCGGACCTTGTGAGCCGATACCGAAACCGAGAGTAAAATATTTCTTATCAAATTCCGAAGGATCTCCTTTGTAAGGAGAAGGATTACTGAAAAATCCCGCTCTCAGACAAATTTTAGAATCAGGAATTTTTACTTCCGCCCCAATGTTGTATTTCACCACGCTGTCAAATAGATCATTTATTTCTCTGTTAATTCTGCTTTCATCTGATAGTGGTAATCCTTCTTTCATTTCCATTTGCGAGTAATCAACAAAAGTAAGGTCAGTGCTTAAAAGTACAGGTCCGATTGTTAAAGCATGCCCGAGAGCCAATTCGAAGGGTGTCGTTATCTTATACTCAAGAGCGTTATCAATTGGCGGATCAAGCTCAACAAGCAAACCTGTATTAAAGGAGCTATATGCGTCTAGAAAAAATCTTTCATTTATCGTAAATGTTGAAGGAGATTTTACTGACAGACCAACCGTGCTCATTTCATTGATCTTATAAAGCAGTCCAAATTTTGCGTCCCAGCCTTCAATATCCCAATCGATAATATCATTCATAAAGAAAGTTTCAAAACCTGCAGTTTCAGGGTCTTCTGGATCTGTTAAAACATCATCACCATAAATATTATCAATATCCTCTTCATAAAACTGCCTGTCGCGTTTAAATTTTCCTGAATAAATATTTAGTGTTGCGCCGATAAAAATGTTCTGAGCTACTTCAACACTCCCTGAAATATTCCAGCTTCCCATTCTTCCCGATTCAATAATATTTCCATACTGATTAAGATTACCGTTGATCGGAGTATTGTAACCGGAATGATCAGTCAGATAAAGCCAGTAAGAGATATCATCAGGGCCCGAAAGAGCCTGAATCATTGAATGGTTCTCTGAGTTGTAGGAATCAAACTCAATCGCTGAATTGAAATTTTTTATAGTATTATAACCAAATGAAAACACCATACTTCCTCTTTTTGTGGGAAGAGGAAATACTGCGCCGAATTCATTCATTTTAAAATTGCTCGTGTTATAATCCATATTCGACTGAAACAGAGTAGCTTTGTTTTCGAAATAATTATAGTTGAGACTACCGGTAATTTCGAAATTTTTTACCAGTCCAAGTCCTGCCGGATTAAACAACGCTCCGTTGAAATCATTACTCAAAGCAGTGTAGGCATTTCCCATTCCTAAAGCTCTTGCGCCGGCATCAATTCCGGTTTCACTCAGGCGCAGAACATCGCCCGAGTTTTGTGCTAAGACCATAACGTTGATGAGCAAAAGCATCAGCCAGGTTAAATTTTTATTTAGTTTCATCTTAGTCTCCATAATTGCTATAGTCTTTATCGTTTTGTTTTGGGTGATCTGTTTCCGGAACTCCCTGAAATATTATCTGAATGTTTGGAACCTGTATCTCTTACTTTTGTGGTTCCTGAATTATTCGGTTTACGATCTCTGTTGTCTATTGTACTTAATCCGTTATTATCTCGCAGGTTCGAACTATTTTCTTTCTTGGTGGAATCATCGTACCCGGAGTTTCTACCTGAATTTTTTGTCCTTGAGCCGGAATTATCACGAAGTTTTGTTTGTTGGTCATTGCTGGGATTTCTTCTGTCATGTGAATCATTTGAAGAATTATCTCTTATTTTATAAGTTTGTTCAGGAATAAAAACTCCCTGATTGGGTGGAGTTGAAAAAACAACAGGGTTGCCGGTATAATTAATTTCAACGGGTTGTTCAACAATAACTTCAACATAATAATATTCATCTTCCGAACGATTAGCATAGTACTGAGAAAAACATCCCGAAAAGTCCAGGCATAAAAGTGAAATAACCGAGAGAGTAACTATATTTTTCATTTCACCACCTTTTTGAAAAATGCAAAAATTAGCATAACCATCATTACACACTAAAACGAAATTATCTTCTTCCTCTGCTGCTTCCTGATGAATTACCCGATGAACTGTTTGAACCTCGTGAGCTTGATCCGTTGCTTGATGAACTTGTAGCTGAACCTGAAGAACTGCTCCTTGAACCTGAACTATATGTTCCTCTTGAGGAACCGGACGAAGTACTTCCTGATGAATAAGTACTACGGCTCGAACCTGTCGAACTGCTGTTACCGGAAGTTGCCGATGATTGACGAGTGGGCGAAGAGCTTCTCGTAGTTGGACGTGTCCCTTCGTATCTTTTCGATGTAGTGGAACTCTCAGGTTTTCTTACAGTTCCCTGCGAATTAACGGTGCCCCTTGAAGGTCTGGTAATTGTTGTTGCCCGTGAATTCCGTTCCGATGAGCTGCGTCGATCACCATTATTTTCTACGGTTTTACCCACAGAAGTAGAAACATTGTGCGAGCTTCCTGTTCGTGTTGTTCCAACATCCGAACCGGTATTTCGTCTTGCATCACGAATTCCGTCAAGTGATCTTGAAGAATTTCTTGTCCCTGTATTTCTTACTTTCGTTGGAGTATTTTCTCTTGCATAATAAGGAGAATGATAACCCGGATAATTCCAGTAATAAGGATAATTGTAATCGTACCAGTAATTTGAGTAATAACCATGATAGAAATAAGGATTTCTGTAATACCACGGAGAGTAATAATAATCAGTATAAACCCAGCTCCACCAAATCGGAGTTAAGCCGAGTCCGATATATACATCGGGATAATAACTCCAGAAATATCTTTTATAGTTTGGATTGTAGTCCCAGGGAGAATATTCAGAGTACTCATTATCAGCAATGAGAGAATCTGATTCATAATACTCATCCTGATATTCTTCCTCGCTGCCAAAATATTCTTCATAATAATCACGATCATTTGGTTCATCGAAGGCTAATTGTGTGTAACAACCTGAAAGTGTGACAAGGAAAAGAAAAGTTAAAAGGATTGATATATTTTTCATCGTACACCTCGCTGATTTTAATAAAAAAAGTAAAACAATTAAAATGCCAGAAAATTTCTCTCCTAACTTAGTGAAAAGTCGGAGATCAAGATATATTGTTCACTAATTTACACCGAGGTGTACAATTTTAACTACACTAAAAAATTGATTTTATATATTCGACAAAAATAGCACGATCACCTGCTCTATACGCATCTCTGAGCTCATCTTTGAGTTTCTTGTTATCTACCACATTTCTTAAGTCCATGCCAATCGTAAAGCCATCACCAACCGACCAGCGTAATCCCATGTTCAGATATCCGGTTCCGTCTCCAAGAGAATTCCCGGTATTATCGTTATTGGCAAAATCATATTCCGCGAGGAAAGATACCGATCCGCCAATTGTTTTCTCAAATCCGATGACTATGTTAATATCCTTATCACCATCTTCTCTTTCGAGAGAATAAGTAAAAGCACCGTGCAAGCTGATATATCCGAGAAATTCAAAGTTCTTGGCAAAAGCTGCAAATAAACCGGGTGACTTAATTTCATATCTATTCAGCTCGTCAAAATAAGTACCTTTCCCCTGGGAATCGAATCCTAATGTTATCGCCGGAACGCCTTCAGTTTCACTGAGAATCCGTAATCGTGCATTTACTCCGGGAGCTTTATACATATGTATCTTTCCTGAGCCTATCATGTTTGTTCCGCCGTAGGAAATTCCAAAACTGAAATTATCGAAAACACCAACCTCAATTTTCGAAATCAGCACGCCATTTGGTAAAACATCCATTCCGACTCCGACATGCCCCTTCTCAAGTATACCTGCTGTCGGCATATCAATTAATGAACGATATTCATATTTGGCATTTGTACCGGCAGTTCCTTGCGAAAATGAACAGTTAACAACAATTATGATTGCGGATAATAATTTAACAAACTTTTTCATATTTCCTCAGTTCTGTTTAACGGTATAGTAATTATATTTTCCCTGATACATAAAGGCGATAAAACTTTAATAAGTATTTCTTTTGCTTTCTCTTCGGCATCCCACTCAATAATTATTCCATTTTTTTTTGCCATGATAATCTTCCCTGATTTTCCCGCGGACAAAATTACAAATTGAGATTTAGCGTCTTTCCAGGGAATTTCCCTGCCGAACATATTTATGGGAACAGAAGTTATGATCGCTGAGTTGTTGTTAATATACTTAAAATTATATTTAACTTCATAAGTGTCAAAAATGTAAAGCCAGCAAAGTAAAACCATAATTGTGAGAAGAAAAATTAAAACTACGGTCAAAGAATAACTCGCCCCACTTTTATTTTTACCTGTTAATTTTAAAAGTTGTCCCTGTCTTCGCATCCTTAAGTTCGATCCCCAACTTGTTCAACTCATCGCGGATAAGATCAGCCATTTGGTAATTTTTATTTTCTTTTGCCATTTGCCTTACCTGAAGAATCATTTCTATCAATTCGCTTTCGAGTCCCGGTTTCACTTCATCTTTCTTCTCTTCAGTTCTTATAATTCCAAAAACATTTATTGCCGTTTTGGTTAGATACTCATTAACTTTTTTCGTGAAATCAATACTGACTTTTTCGTTTTCAGAAAAAATTTTGTTTACCGATTTCACAAAATCAAATATCACAGCTAAACCTTTTGGAGTATTAAAATCATCATCCATTTCGCGCGTAAAATCATTATAATATTTTCCGAAATCGAAATCCGGTTCTGTCCCCTCTCCGTTTTCAGATTGAAGTTTGGTCTGAATTAACTCATACAGGTTTGTAATTTTTTCAAGTCCCTTTTGTGAAGCCGCCAAAAGTTCTTTGCTATAACTGAGAGGACCCCGATAATGAGTTTGGTTAAAAAATAATCTTATTGACTCGGCCGAAAATTCTCTATACACTTCTCTGGCAGTGAAAAAATTACCAAGAGATTTCGACATTTTTTCTTCATTGAAATTCACGAAACCGAAGTGAAGCCAGTATTTGGCAAATTCTTTTCCTGTTGACGCTTCACTTTGCGCGATTTCATTTTCATGATGGGGAAAAATCAAATCATTCCCACCTGCATGGATATCAATTGTCTCACCAAGATGTTTACAGCTCATCGCGGAACATTCAATGTGCCAGCCGGGTCTGCCATTCCCCCAGGGACTTTCCCAGAAAGGTTCACCTGGTTTTGCTTTTTTCCACAGGGAAAAATCAAGCGGGTTTTTCTTTATTTCATTTATTTCAATTCTTGCGCCTGATTCGAGTTCATCGGTTTTTTTACCGCTTAATTTTCCATATCCGGAGAATTTATTAACATCATAAAAAACATCACCGTCAACAACATAAGCATAACCTTTTACGATAAGCGAATTTATGAGATTAATAATATCATCTATATGCTGTGTTGCATGAGGATTATGAGTCGCGGGTTTAACATTAAGATTTTTTAAGTCGGCAAAGAAAGCATCAATATATTTATTTGCAATTGTTTTGATATCGGTTTTTTCTTCCTGAGCCTGTCTGATTAGTTTATCATCTATATCGGTAATATTCATCACATAATTCACCTTAAAACCTTTGTATTCAAGATATCTTCTGGCAACATCAGACATAATAAAAGTTCTGGCATTGCCGATATGGATATAATTATAAACTGTAGGTCCACAAACATACATCGTAACATTCGGTGGATTTATCGGAATAAATTCATCTTTCTTGCGCGAGAGCGTGTTATAAATCAGCATATACTCCTCATATACAAAATTTTTTCGGAAGAAAGATAATAATTTTTATGCTTATTCTTTATAAATAATGTTGTGTTTTGATATGAGTCTGTGAATAGAACGCCTGTCTATTCCGCATTGCTGAGCAGTTTGAGTAACATTACCTTTGAATTTTTTTAGATTGAAAGTGAGGTAATCCTGTTCAAACTTTTCAAGAATTTTATCTTTAGCATCTTTGTAAGGTAATCGTAGGAGAGTTTCATCAATCTCCTGTTTGTTATGTCCTGGAGAAATAGGTAAATCCCCCGGTTGAATAACATTAGTTGAAGATATATAAAAAGCCCGACCGATTACGTTTTGTAATTCGCGCACATTACCGGGCCATGAATACTCATTTAAAACTTTTTCAGATTCTGCCGAGAATTGCATTTTTCCCGACTTACCGTTCGAACAAAGTTCGCATAGATAAAATCGGGCAAGAGGAATAATATCTTCTTTCCTTTCTCTAAGAGGAGGTATATGTATTCTGATTGTATTCAACCTGTAAAATAAATCCTCACGAAAATTTTTTGTTCCAACTTCTATGTCTAAATTTTTATTTGTAGCTGCAATAATTCTTACGTCAACATTAATTTCCTTTTGCCCGCCGACATGCCTGATTTTTCTTTCTTCAAGCATCCTGAGCAATTTGACCTGAAGTGAATTAGAAAGTTCTCCAACTTCGTCAAGAAAAAATGTACCGAGATTAGCGAATTCTATCAGTCCGGGTTTATTTTTTATTGCCCCTGTAAACGCGCCCCTTTCATGACCGAAAATTTCACTTTCGAATAAGTTTTCAGGCAAGGCTCCGCAGTTCACCGGAACGAATGGTTCATGTTTTCTATTACTAAAGTTATGAATCGCTCGGGCAATTAATTCCTTTCCGGTTCCGCTTTCACCGGTTATGAGAACATTCATATCGTTCTGTGCGATTTTTTTTACGACTTCAATTATTTTTTCCATCTCGGGACTTTTATAAATCAACTTTACCTGTTCGGTTTCGAGAGAACAATAATTGTTATTATCATTTTTCACTCTTGAATTCAAGGCATTATCAATACTTTCGAACAACTTACCGGAAGTAAAAGGTTTTTCAATAAAGTCAAATACACCTGTTTTAATTGCCTCTGTGCTGGATTCGATTGTCGCGTAACCTGATATCATAATTATTGGAGTATTGGGGTAATATTTCAGGATTTGCTTTGCAACATCGATTCCTGATATGTGACCGATTTTCAAGTCACTTATGACCAAGTCAAATTCATTTTTTGAGACAAGTTCAAGTGCCTGAGCGCCGTCAATTTCAGTGGTGACAGAAAATTCATCACGAAGTGATAAAATTTTCTTCAGGCTTTGTATCATTTCAAATTCGTCATCTATGATAAGTATCTTTTTCATAACTGCCCGGTGTTGTTTTTAATTTTCAGAAAAAATTTTGTGCCAGCATTTTTCTGGCTCTCACATTTTATTTCAATGTCATGTAATTCGCAAATATTCTTAACAATAAACAGCCCTAAGCCTGTTCCATCTTCTTCACTTTTTGTAGTAAAAAAAGGCAGGAAAATACTCTTTTGAATTTCCTCGTCAATACCTTTCCCGTTATCCGAAATAATGACCTCAAAAAAATCACTTTGTCTATTAACCTCGATTGTTACGATTCCTCCTTGTTCAAAAGCATCCAGAGCATTTCCTAAAAGATTAGTAAACACCTGTTCCAGTTGGACAAAATTTCCTTCGATCCGAA
>CAZEXO010000058.1:0-10196 GCA_964516545.1 uncultured Melioribacteraceae bacterium | reverse complement strand
GCTTGTTGAAAGTATTTCAATAAGATTTATTTTTGCAAATGCAGAGGAGGGCTTCCTGCTGTACTTAAGCGTTTCACCGGTGATCTTAGAAAGTAATTCCAACTGATGAATAATCACGTCAAGATCTTCTTGATATTTTTGTAAAGATTTGTCTTGTTGTGAAGCAAGTCTTAAATAATCCGCACGCGTCATAATTATCGCTGTATTATTGTTTATTTCATGTGCGATACCGGCTGTGAGTTCGCCAAGAGTAACAAGTCTGTCAGCATGTTGTAATTTCTGGAAAGTCAGTTCTTCAATTTCAGAGCGGTATTGTAAAAGATGGTCCATCATTGTATTAAAGTGTCGGCTCAACTTCCCAAATTCATCCATCTTATTGTGAGAAATCCTTACCTGATAATTCCCTCTGTCAACTTCGGTAATTGCTTCGAGAAATTGGTTCATCGGTTTGTTTATAAATATGTCGTAAAGTTTATTGAATCCTACAATTAAGAAAAAAATAACCAATACACCTAACATCATTATATGCACAATCCCTGTAAAAAAATTCACTTCAGCATCACTTGCGGCGGATTCGACATTCAGATAACCAAGTATTTCTCCCTGCTTGTGACAACTCTTACAACTTGCATTATTCTTCAATACTGAAATCGCTAAATATTTTCTATCAGCTGATGAAAAGACAGTTTTATTTTTCGTAGAGCCTGTTTTGAAAATATTTATCGAAGTCAGTTCATTCACGTCTCGTCCAGCATCTTCCTTATTATTCGAATACTTCACTCTACCTGAAGGTGACAGAATTCGGATATTTTTGATATTTGAATCCAGAGAGAAATCGTTTACTATTCTGGAAATATTTTTATCGTCATCCAACATTGCACTTTCGATTCGGTAGCTGATCGTTTTGAAAACCGACTCAAGGAGAATATTCGAGCGTTCCTCAAAATTTTCCTTCATTTGAAGAAGAAGGAAAGCTAACGGAATTGTCACCGTAGTAACAATAAAAATAGTTGAATAAAAAATAAATTTACTCTTAACGGTCTTCAGCACAGAGTACCCAAATTAGTTGAAAGTGTCGTATTCCTGTCCCAGTGGGACAAGATATGGCAGCAAATATAGTATAAAATCAAGAAAAACAATATGGATAAATAGATATTAAGACACAATATGGTTGTTATTTGATATAAACTAAGTTTTTTTATCGAGAACAACTAAATAGGATAATAAGGTTCTAATAATCTTTTTGGCATAAAGATTGAACGTTTACCATACATGAAAACGTTACTAATTTCAAACGACCCTGAATTAAAGCTCATTGTAGAAGAACTTGAGGAGAAAAGTAGATTTTCATTTGAAATTTTAGATAAACCTGCAACTCCATTTGAGATTATTTCATCGGTTTGTTTGGAAAAACCTGATCTGCTAATTGTTGATGATGATTCAACTATTCCTAATACTCTGGATGTTCTGAAATCCATAAAAAAATTATGTAAGAATACGGCTATTGTTTTCTTTACATCTGATGATAGCGTTGAATTGGGCAGGCAAATCAGTCCCTTAGGTCTGGTTTATTATGGAATTAAACCGATAATCAAAAAAGATTTTATAGATATACTGGATGCAATATAATTTAATTAATTCTCTTTCATAATGGAGGAAGACAATGTTAAAACAGATACTATCTTTCTTTAGTATTTTGCTTTTGTTTACAGTTCTTGTTTCGGCTCAACAAACTGTCACACTGAGAACACAAGGTGTATCACCTGATGATGTTCATCATGACGAAACAGGATTTCTAAATATTCCATATAACGGACTAACAAACGTAGGCATTAATACTAAAATTTACCTGAAAGCTACAGGTACACGGACATTTGGCGCTGCCAATTTTGAAGTATCAAGCAAACCAGCAACATCTATCGCTGTGATTGACTCAATACTTGTATCCGATACAAATATAATATTTGCCGCATTTTCACCGGATGTGTTGGGTAAATACGTTATTACTTTTTCTGATGGTGAGGCTACGGCTACCCTCACTTTCAACGCGGGAATTTATCTTGGTCTCGAAGGAGGCAATTGCGTTCTCTGCCATAGTGAGTATGTGGAAAAATGGCAGGTAACAGGTCATGCGGATATATTCACACGGGCTCTCGAAGGAACACTGAGTAATCATTACAGTGCGTCATGCGTTCCTTGTCATACAACAGGTTATGATGCAAATGCTGCAAACAACGGTTTTGACGACAGAGAGTTTGTACTTCCGGCAGAATTAACAACTGGCGTTTTTGATAATATGGTTGCGATGTATCCTGAGGCGATGCAACTGGCAAATGTTCAATGCGAAAGTTGTCATGGCCCGGGTTATGCTCATGGCGGCGCAGTAAGCATGTCAACAAGTTTAAGCGTCGACAATTGCGCTTATTGTCATGCTGAAGGACCACGACACATATTCCCTCAACAATGGAAATATTCCGGTTCTGAAGACAGAGGTTTTCATGGCGGGCATGCTATGGCTGCATTTGTGGGATATGCCGGCGGAAGGGGTGGTTGCTCTGAATGTCACAGCGGTTCAGGTTTCGTTCAATGGGTAAAAGAAGGTGCGCAAGTTGATGCAATCGGTCAACCGGTAAGAACTTCTATTGTTCCTGAACCTACTGCTATTACATGTGCTGCCTGTCATGATCCTCATGACAACACTCTTCCCTATCAGTTAAGAGTATTAGGTACACAACTTAGTGATGGTGTTCCGCTAAGGATTATCTTGACTATCCATCCGATGTTGTTGATAATCTAAGCAGAACATTCGGCCCGCATCATGGACCGCAGGCTGATATGCTGCTCGCTTCCAACGCGTATACATTCGGATTGGAATTACCAACATCTCCGCATGCTCAGGCAACTGAAAACGCCTGCGTAGACTGTCATATGGCTAATGGTACTTATCCGGATGCAATTGATGAAGACGGAAACATAAAAACTTTCGGCGGCCATACTTTCAACATGGTTAATCAGGATGGTGAACATCATGTTGCATCATGCGAACCCTGCCATGGTAATTTCGGTGATGAATTTGGTGATAAAAAATATTACGTAAACGGAAAAGCTGATCTTGACGGCGATGGCAACGTTGAAGGACTGCAGGATGAAGTACACGGATTGCTGGAAGAATTAGCAGCTCTGTTGCCAAAGGATCAAAATGGTAATGTTGCAGTTAATGATTCTTCAGTGACTGTTGTACAGGCGCGCGCCGCATTCAATTATTTCTTTGTTGAAGAAGACAGATCTTTTGGAGTTCATAATCCTGCATTCACGGTTGCCCTGCTTAAGGCAAGTATTGAAGCTGTCGGCGGTGTAACTTATATTGATTATCCTGAAGGTGAAATTCCTCAAGATTTCCAATTGTCTCAGAATTATCCTAATCCATTTAATCCGACAACAAAAATAAAATTTTCTCTGCCTCAATCAGCTCATGTTAAACTTGTTATTTATGATGTGCTTGGTAAAGAAATAACAAAATTAGTCGAAGGCGATATGTCTGCCGGTTCGCACGAAGTACAATTTAATGCATCAAATATGGCTTCAGGAGTATATATTTATAAGATTGATGCAGGTGATTTTTCTTCGATAAAGAAAATGTTATTAATGAAATAATTCCAGGTTCAACACTCTTTAAGACCCGGTAATGCCGGGTCTCTTTTTGTTTTTTATTTTTCATATATGAATATTTGTGTAGATAAAATTTTTTGATATACACGTTACTGAAAAAGATAATAAAATAATAAACAGGATGGATTCCTGATGAAAACAACGACTGTTGTATTTGTACTGCTTATGATAAATGGATCATTTCTATTCGCTCAAAAATATATGGGCGTTGATAATCCTGCTCAGAATCCGAACTGTAGTAGTTCGTTTTGTCATGAAAGTGAATTCAGTCTTTGGGAACAATCGGGTCATTCTAAAGCTCATCCTGCGCAGTCATCATTTTACGGATATGATTGTCTTCAGTGCCACACCACCGGATGGGATTTAAATAATGATAACCTCGGGGCCGATGAATTTGTCATTAAAGATCCCACTCAATCGCCTGATTATATTATCTTACCTGAAAATGTGACTGATTGGAATGCAAGAGTAAATGTTCAGTGCGAAGCATGTCATGGACCCGTCGGCTCTGATGAAGGCATTCTGGACTGGAATCACATAAAAAAAGTAACTGATTATTCCGCTGAGAATTGTGGTAAATGCCATGAAGGCGCTCACCATCCTTATTACTCGGAATGGAGTAAATCAGCTCATGCAAGCGGAAACCCGGTTTATATGAATCTTAAAAATCGGGAACAATATTCATCCTGCATGTATTGCCACTTCGCTCAGGATTTTATTGAATTTACACGCAACCCGAATTATGATGCGGCAACTTTTCAACCGGAAGGAGAACTAGTTGATATTACATGCGTCACGTGTCATGATTCTCATACCGGAAGAATCAGAGAACTATCAGGAGAATTCGCAGGAAAATCAATCTGCGATGTTTGCCATACTGTTCATGAGGAAGAAATCGACTTTAACGATACACCGCATCACACCACTTCAGAAGTTTTAAGCAGTTCATCAAAATTCGGCTGGCAGTATGAAGGAGAGGATTACAGCCAGGCAACATCCTTCCACAGATTAATCCGTGAAAGATGCGTGGCTTGTCATGTTCATCCCACCGAATATAGTTCAACAACCGGTTTAGCCGTAACAGGTCATACTTTCAAACCAAGAGTTGAAGCCTGTGCTGAAGCATGTCATACTGATTACTACTCATCGGTTGATACATCTGACCATGAAAAACGGTTTGATTTCAGAGGGGTTCAAACCGAGATCAAAGGATTATGGAATGAGCTCGGGGGATTACTTGAAAATGCTTCTTCCTCTGATTCTGCAACAACCAGATTCAAAAAAGCATTATATAATTACCGTGCAGTTGAATCAGAAGGTAGTTGGGGAATTCATAATACGGGACTTGTAAGGAAACTTCTCCAGGATGCAATAGGCCGTATGAATCTCACTAAAACGGAATCAACTAATGATTTGCCTACTGACTTTATCCTGAATCAGAATTATCCCAATCCATTCAATCCTTCAACAGTTATTTCATTTTCCCTTCCGGAAATTTCTGAGGTTAAATTAATTATTTATGATGCGTTAGGTAAAGAAATAAACTCATTAATAAATGAAACTCTGAGCAGAGGTTCCTACGAAACGTTATGGAATTCTAATGGATTGCCCTCGGGTGTTTATTTTTACAAACTCGAAACTCCGAAATTTGTAAAAGTAAGAAAGATGCTTCTCGTCAAATAACTTTTCTGTTTTTATTTATGCCCGGATTTATTCCGGGTTTTTTTTTGTTTTAAAAGATGTAATCAAACGAATTTGTTATATTACACTCAACTAATTTGAGATGTAATGAAAACAGAAAATGATTCAATAGAAAAGGTTGACACAGGGGAAGATATTTATTACGGAATTCACACTAAAAGATATCTTGAGAACTTTGCCATTTCTGATGTTAAAATAAGCCCTCACCTTCTTAAAGCTTATCTCCAGGTAAAAAAAGCAGCAGCTGAAACAAATTATAAATGCGGATTATTATTTAAGGAAAAATATGAAGCGGTTAGCGATGCGATAAGCGAATTAACAAAAGATGTGAACGATATCCTTCTGAGAAAACCGAATGATATTTATTCCAAAATTGTTGTGGATGCTTATCAGGGAGGATCCGGTTCTTACTTAAATCTGAACATTAATGAAGTAATCGCTAACACCGCTCTCAAATTATTAAATAAAACTCCCGGTGATTACGACTATATAAATCCGCAAGAAGATATTAATATGTCGCAGTCAACAGACGATACTTTTCCAACCGCCGTCAGGATTGCAACAATTCATCTTATCAGAGAATTAATTCTTACCTATCATTACTTATTGAAAGAACTAAAATCAAAAGAGAGAGAATATCAGAAAATTTTGAAATTAGCGAGGATTCAACTTCAGGACGCTGTTCCAATTTCACTCGGGCAAACATTCGGCGCATACGTATCTGTATTCAGTAGAAATGTCGATCAGTTTTCACAGCTTGAGAATAAACTTCTTCAGGTAAACCTTGGCGGAACGGTTGTAGGTAATTCTATTGCAGCTTCAAGAGAATATGTTAAACAGGTAATCCCAATTTTACAGAAAGTAACCGGGCTAGATGTTGTTCATGCGAAAAATCTTATCGACAACACGCAGAACCTGGATGTTTTTGTTGAAGTCAGCAGCGCGTTAAAATCCGCCTCAGTAAACATGATAAAGATTTCGAATGATCTTAGGCTTCTTGCAAGCGGACCGATGGGAGGATTCGGCGAAATCCGATTACCTGAATTTTATTCAGCTTCAAGTTTTATCCCCGGAAAAAGTAATCCGGCTGTTCTTGAAAATATCATTCAGGTAAGCGAATTAATAAAAGGTCATGATACTGTGATTGCTAATCTTGCCGCAGCAGGAAATCTTGAGTTGAATTCATTTCTCCCAATGATCTCTCACCTGATTTTGTCCTCTCTTGAATTATTAAAAAAAGCCAACATGAACTTTGCTGAAAACTGTATCAGACACATAGAAGCCAACGAGGAAAGATGCCGGAAAAATCTGCTTAGAACATCAGCGATAGCGGCTTCGTTGACAAACAGGTTCGGATTTGACACAATTAATGAATTGGTACAATATTCGAAAAATAACGATATCCCGTTTTTACAGGCATTATTAAAAAGTAAACTTGTTACCGAGGAAGAGTTATTCAGAATTATCTCCAACGAATTATCAATAGATGTTTAGTTTATCGGAACTCATTTTTTAGTACGGTTGTAAAAGCTGTAATTTTTGGGGGCATAGATGATTAAAATATTAGTAACAGCATTTATCAGTCTCTTAATAATTAGTCAACCTACTTTTTGTCAGGAAAAATCAATCCGAAATTTTATTGAACGCGATTCTTCAATTACGAATGAGTCCGGTACATCATCAATTCATGAATTGAGGTTAGTTTTATTCGATTCGAAGGTGATTGATCCATACACATTGTATGTTCACAATGAAGTGCAAAAAATAACCTCGGATATTTATGAACCTGATAATCGGCAAAATACGCTCCGTGATAATCAGCTGGCATCATTTGATGAAGCAAAAAAGAACATGTTGAATTCAATCCAGCTTCAGCCTAAATTTCTGCAGGCAGGTGATCTGGGAATAGTCGGTAATATTTTTCTCTACTTGAATGCTGCAGCGGCAGGTTATGCTCTTTATGAACATTTCAGAAAATATAAAGATGAATACTAGTTATCATTTTTTAATTTACTGATCAGAAGTTCCATATCAGCGGGTAATTCAGAATCGAATCGCAAAATTTCTTTTTTCATTGGATGATAGAAACCAAGAGTCTTGGCATGAAGCGCCTGCCTGGTCATTATTTCTAATAAATTATTCACCCGGCTTTTCAGTTTGGCAAAATCCGATCCATACATAATTTTCCTACCGCCGTATGTCGGGTCACCAAATATCGGATGATTGATATGTGACATGTGAACACGAATCTGGTGGGTTCTTCCTGTTTTAAGATTTAGTTTTATTAAACTTGCGAATTCATATTCTTCAATCACTTCAAAAAATGTATGAGCATGTTTTCCATCGGTCTTGCTTACCGTAAAAACTTTTCTGTCTTTGTTACTTCTTGCGATATTACCAATTACCTCTCCTTTCGATTCCTTAAATTTTCCCCAGCATACAGCCCAATATTCACGCTCAATATTATGGCTTGAAAATTGTTTAGCCAGTTGTGAATGTGTCCAGTCATCTTTCGCGACAAGTAACAATCCGCTGGTTTCCTTGTCAATTCTGTGAACAATGCCCGCGCGTCCGGGTTCATCATTAACATCACTAAGGCTCCGTGTGTGATGAAGAAGAGCATTCACAAGCGTGCCGGAATAATTCCCCAAAGAAGGATGAGCAACCATTCCAGCAGGTTTATTTACTATCAACAAATAATCATCTTCATAAACAATGTCGAGCGGAATATTTTCGGCTTCGGTACTTTCGGGACGCGGACTAACAGGAATAGTAAGCACTATTTTGTCGCCTGGAACAACCTGGTAATTCGGTTTTTCAATATTTCCGTTTACGACAACGAGGTTGGCTTTAATTAATTTCTGAATACGGGTGCGGGTTGAATTTTCAACAGAATTAGTTAAAAAAACATCTAGCCGTTCTTTTTTCTTACCATGAGGAATATCAATTATTATCTTTTTCTCTGTAATTATATTCGTCATCTTTGATCAGATCATTCTGTTGAGTATCGTCATTTATACCAGCCAGGGAGGGTTTATCTGAATCTAATTCTGCATCACAAATTTCGGAAGATTCACTTTCCTGTTCCTTACTTTTTTTCTCATCTTTATTAAAAATGAGAATCAGAACCACACCGATGCTAACAGCCGAATCCGCAATGTTGAAAATCGGCCACCGTTCATATGTTTTTCCGAATATGGTGAAATCAAAAAAATCGACATTAAAAAAGTCAACCACTTTTCCATAGAAAATCGGGGCATAACCGTAAATCATCCCATAGAAAGTACGATCGATTAAATTTCCAATCGCTCCGCCAAGAATTAAGGCAAGAGCAACACGGACAATATATCGCTGGTGTTGGTTTTTGTAGAGGTAAAATATTATCCCGATACTTGCCAGAAGAGAAAACAAAGAAAGAAATAACTTCGAAGTACCCCCCACATCAATACCAAAAGCCATACCGGGATTTTCTACAAACGTGATTCTGAAAAATGAATTAATCACATCTATACTTTCGGCATAATTCATACCGGTTATATTAATGTTTAAAAAAGGTATTGATATTCCCTTAACTAATAATTTTGTTATTTGATCAAAAAATATAACAACAGCAGTAATGGATAGTACTCTCAATCTAACCTCATATCTACAAAATCTATTTGGTCTGCATCTTTTGTTTAATCTGCAAACAATGCTGAGTATGCGGAACAGCCTGCAGTCTTTCAAGTGGTATTAATGGGCACGTTGGGCATAAGTGCTGCGGCTCATCGATACAATCAATACAAAGTCCGTAAGTACCGTTTTCAATCCGCTGTAAAGCATCATCAAGATAACCTAAGAATTTATTTTCGCGTTGAGCCCAAAGATATAATTTTTCACGCTCCATAGCGTCGGTGCCTTGTTCGGCCATATGTAAAGAATAAGGCGAATTTTCGTTTACATATTGCCCCGTTGTTGGGTCCATCATCTGATCTTTAAGATTCTGGAGCTGCTCAATGATTTCATTGCGTTTATTCATAATAATTTCACGAATCGCTTTGAGGTCTTTTTTATTGTACCCCTTCACAGCTTTACGCACTTTTTTCTCAGGTGTAATTTCAACTGAAGCTTTTTTTACAACAACCTTTTCCTCTGTTGCTTTTTTTGTTGCTGGCACTTTTTTCACTTTCGATTTTACTTCTGCCTTTTTTACGATTGTTTTTTTAATAGTGGATTTTTTTGCCGATGCATTTTTTGATGTTGTTTTCTTAACATCTGATTTGTTTGAAATTACTTTTTTTGCAGCTGTTTTTTTAACCGCAGTTTTTCCAGATGTTTTTCCAGCAGTCTTTTTTGCCGGGTTTGTTTTTTTTGATTTTGCCATTATATCCTCCACTTCAGAAATTTTCTTTTAGGCTTTTTTAACTACGATTGTCGATTTGAAATCTCCAATTGTCCATTCCTGCTTAAAACCCTCTACGGAAATTTCGGGCTGGATTTTTGTCGCAAGCACTTCATTTGAAATATAATCAGAAAATTTCAGAATATAATCGATAAAATCTTTTTCACCGTTAAAAGCAATAACTATTCTGTCCATAACATCAAGTCCGGCATCTTTTCTCATATTCTGAACTCTGTTAACAAATTCACGAGCGTAACCTTCAGAAATAAGTTCGTCGGAAAGTTCCGTGTCGATAGCCACCGTAATTCCATCTTCAGTTTCAACCATCCATCCTTCAATCTCAGTGCTTATAATCTCAACATCGCTCAGCGAAATTGTAACAGATTGGTTTTCAACCTCAATAGTCAGCTCTCCTTTTTGTTCAAGGTTTTTTATCGATTCTTTG
>CAZEXO010000057.1:0-18731 GCA_964516545.1 uncultured Melioribacteraceae bacterium | reverse complement strand
TCATATACAGCCCATTTCTTAGATTCAAAATTTTCCTTCGCAAGGAACGTTATCCGCAAAGGTGATTCCTTAATCATAACCGTTCCGCTGATTTTCAGAGTCAGGACTCTTTCGTTATCGGGATCTTTTTCCGATTCGACAACCGGATTCTTGATTCTCGGTTCGAACTGAATTATTGCGTGTCTGAGATGCCTCAAAAGTTTCAGCCTGTCATCGCGACTCTCAAGAGAGTAATGAGAAAAATCGGGAATACCGTAATCAAGAACAGTTAACTCTCCTGATTCATAATCAGCTTCGAAAGTTGAAGACCGGGTATTAAAGAGCGCAGAAAGATCACGCACAATTGAATTCAGATATTCCTTTTCAGTCTGAGATTGAATTGGAATGAAATCAGATTTTGTGTGAGCCTGTTTATCCAATAACCGGTCAATCAGCGAAGCCCTTATATGTGTTTCGTTAAAATATGAGGGCATGGTAAAATATTGCCTGCCGGTTATGCGACTTTATTATTTCGTAAATCCATTGATATCGGTTGTGCGCTTCCGCCGGTTCCGTCTTCCATCTTCTGTGGCAGATAGGTGTATTTTACTTTGCCGTAATTGAGAGAAATGTTTTCAATGGGCAAATCACCCGCGCCTCCCGAGATGCTATAGTTCGAAATAATAATATCTTCCATTTCTATTTTCAGATACTCAACATGTTTATTGTCAGCCGATCCGTCGGATCTCAGGCAGACAATAACCCCTGTTTCAATTTGTTTACCCGTCCAGCATGATTTAAGAATATCATCAGTTGATGAATCCATATATTTTGTTATGCTGATATCGGAGTGATTTGCTTTTTCAACAGTTGAACCTGAAGAAGCTCTTACTGAAGACGTTGGCTGACTGAAGCCATGACTCCATGAAAGAATTTCAATTTCTTTCGCGTGTCCTTCTGCCGTGCATTCGCCTTCAATTTTATCCAGTTTCAAGAACATATTCGTGGCCATATTAATCCTCTATTAATTTTTGTTAAAAATATTTTTCTTTAATTAAATGACTATGCAGCCGGTGGCGGTAATTCTGCAACTAGACGAATAGATGTTGTAAGTTCTTCCAGTTGGAAATGAGGGCGCAGAAAAACTACTGCCGTGTAACAACCCGGTTTGCCGGGAGTTTCAGAAACATCAACGCGCGCTTCACGCAATGGATATTGCGCTTTGATTTCCTGACCCGCGTCATCTTTGCCAAGCACATACGCGCCGATCCATCTGTTAAGATACACCTGAACATTTTCCGCCGTCATGAAACTACCCACTTTGTCGCGTACAATTACTTTGAGGTAATGCGCGAAACGTGATGCGGCAAGAATGTAAGGAAGAACTGCTGATAATCTCGCATTGGCATTAGCCTGCGGAGTATCATATTTTTTCGGTTTTTGAGTTGTCTGTCCACCGAAGAAAGCTGCGTAATCTTTTCCTTTACAATGTACGAGAGAAATAAATCCCAGATCGCTTAGTTCTTTTTCACGTCTGTCGGTTATGGCTATTTCAGTCGGACATTTCAGAGCTTTATCGCCCGAATCAGTGTCGAATACGTGAGCTGGTAAACCTTCAACAAGTCCGCCGCCTTCAACACCGCGAATAGCAGCGCACCAACTGTATTTTGCGAATGCATCAGTAATTCTTTGCACCAAAGCATAAGCTGAATTAGCCCAAAGATATTTCTCGTGATTTCTTCCGTCAACATCTTCAATGAAATCAAAACCTTCCACCGGTAATGTATCAGGACCATAAGGCATTCTGATTAAAACGCGGGGTAAAGTAAGTGTGACATATCTTGAATCTTCACTATCACGGAATGAGTTGAATTTAATCATCTCGAGACTTTCGAAAATTCCTGCAAGGTCGCGATGTTCCGGTAACTCTCTGAAAGATTTCAAATCAAAAAGTTCGGGAGCTGAACCGGCGATGAATGGTGCATGAGCCGCTGAAGCAACATTCGAAATCAGATTTAACAAGGCGACATCTTTTGCTGAACGGGTAAAATAAAAATCTCCGAGTAAAGTGCCGTAAGGATGACCGCCGAAAGTGCCGTATTCTTCTTCGTATACTTTTTTGAATAACTGACTTTGATCAAATTCAACGGCTTTCTCAAGATCTTTCTGAAGTTCGTCTTTTGCAATGTTAAGAAGACGTAATTTAAGTCTTTCTCCCGTTTCAGTATTTTTAACCAGGAAGTGAAGAGCGCGCCATGAAGCTTCCAGTTTTTGAAAGTTCGGTGCATGGATGAATTCATTTACCTGATTAACTAGTAATTCGTTAATGTCTGCAATATATTCGATGAGCATTTTAATTACATGATTCGGTTCAATGTTATTGCCGGCGTATTCCTTGATAATCATGTTTAATTTATACTGCTCAAAGAATTTTTCAATAATTAATTGCATGTAAGGATTTGCAGGTTCGGTTGAACCTTCAGGCTGCGGATAAACGGCATTCATTATTACCGTAATTGCTTCGGTGATTTTTGCGTCGTCGTAATCACCATCGCCGCGGGCTTCTTCAATTTTCCTGATTTCATCGGTGACGGTTTTCAGAAGGAATGCGTTACCGTCCATCTTGTTCAGCAAGTCCGAAAGATATTGTTTGTTCTGATGGAACTCTTTTAATTCAGGAATTTGATGAAGAATTCGCAGCGGAGAGAAATCATCAAGTACGTTGAATTTAAAAGTAGCTGAAATTGTTGCAACATCTTTTGTAACAGCCGCTTCCGTCTCATCAATAAGAACTCGAAGTTCGGAGCTGTTATATTTTCCATCACCGATTTCAGCGGGAAGAGATAATAACTTATCGAGAACAGGTGTGAATTTCTCGTTAAGTGTTTTTTGTTTTGCTGCAATGTTCAGCTTGAAATGCTTGAGCAGTTTTGTGTATCTGCGAAGATAAACGCTTCCGGCATCATCGAGTTCGCCGCTGTTATCGGCTTTGTTCCGAATCTCTTCCAACAAAACATCAATTTCTTTTATTTTGTCAGGAGCGAATTCCTTGAGCAGAGTTACTGCTTTTTGAACAAGCTCTTCACCTTTATGAAAAACAAAAGTTTTAGCGCTTCTGCTTTTCATATCGGAACCGAGAACGTGTAGTTCGCGAAGTATTTTGATTAATTTGAGGTCACCTGTCTCAATCCAATTGAGTGCTTTAACATCAATTTCGGGATGAGCGGCTCCCATTACTTTGTCGAAATTATCGCGATTAATTTCAACAAACTTGCGTTCCTTGAGCGGAACAAGTTTGTCCTGGTTTTTACCGGATAATTCGGCAAGAATTCCTACGACAAAAGGAATTTCTTTTTTGACGATCGCGTTACCTATTTCAACGTCATAGGTAATCTGGACCCTTGGAGGTCTGATGCGATCTAACTTGTGTTGAGTACTTTCAGGCATTATACTCTCCTATTGTTAGTGTTTAGTTATTGCTTATCAGATGCTTAGTATTTTGAAAACCTTTTTCAAAATTTCTTCGTCTTTTATGTTGAAGGCTAACGAACTCTTTAAGGATTTATTTCGAAATTCATAAGCCTGCATAGCCATTTGTCCGGAAGGATGATCAGGATGATTTTTAATTAAAAAATCGGCCGCATTAAAAAGAAGTTTGTATGCCTGATCTGTTGTGGAGATTTTACCTGTACTTTCATTTATCGGAATTACATGATTCTCATTTTCAACCGGAAGCTCTTCAATAATTTCCTGCTCTGATGTAATTTTATTTTTTTTATCAAATTCCAGTAAAGCGAAATTGTTAAGCGATTTTATATCATCAAGAGTCTTTATCAGATTCACGAAGTGGGGAAATTCAATGAGGTTGGCGGAAATAAGTAAAGATTTAAGCTCGCTAATTATACTCAGTGAATCATTAATAAACATCTCAAGATTGCGGTGAAAAACCTCTTCGCTTTCTTCAACGAACTCAAGATATTTTTCAACAGGGTTAAAATTTATATCCTTTTGTTTTAGATGAATGTTATCTCTTTCCCAGCTTTCATAAGTATATGTTGAACCTTCGATAGGGTGAGAAGTTATCGGAATCATTTTTAAATGATAAATGAGTTTTTCATCAATCCAGTAAAAAGAGGAGAGCCGGGTATCGAAATCATCATCAGTAATTTTCGGGTTGATGCTTTTCCAAAACTTTTTACAAAGCTCGAGAATTATTTGAAGTCCGGCGCAAAAACCCTGCATACCATGAAGTTTCAGAAGAGCCAACATCAGCCAGACCGCAATCTGAATATCCTTACTGGAAGATTCCAAAACTGATTGGCAAAGAAATTTAGCTTTATTCCAGTCGGCTCGTTTCAGTGGTTTGGTCCAGATTCCCATGGCAAGTTTCGGATTATCTTCGCGCAACGCTTCGGTAATTTTATCATAAGTGTCGGTGTATTTGAGATATTCACCGCATGGATCTTCACCGTCGAGAGGACGTAAAATTATTTCCAAATTTAGGTCGATATTTTTTAGGAATTCTTCGTTTGTCATTTTCAATACACGATAATTTTACGATAGGGTTTGCCGATAGCCGTTTCATTAAAGATTTTTGTTTCGAACAGATCTTTTGCGAAAAGTTTATGCGAAGATTCAAAATCATCACTTCTGCTTTTTTTCGAACCGGTGAAATAAAGTCCACGCAAAAGAAGCGGCGCGACATGCGAATACTGATTAGGTGAAAATATTTTATTGGCGAAAATCTGAACGGGATATTTTATTGATTCAAGATTGCTTTTGAATCTGAAAATATTCGGAAAATCTTTTATGTCCGCGCCGTTCGAAAAGAAACCGAACATCAGATAAGATATTCTGAAGTTCATATGAAGAAACGCCTCGCTTACCCATTGTTTTGAGTAGGAGTAAGCATTCGGGTTATAAGGATTCGACCAGCCGAACATCTGATCATGATATGAATCGGGAATTTCATCAATAAGCGCGTTGAACCCCTCAATAAGATCGCACTTAGTAATTACAAGATAAACAGGCAGCCGCATTTTTAATTTTTGCTGAAGGTATTGTATTTTTTCATCAAGCTGCGCCGCTTTTATTTTGATTAACTCAAGGTTTGTTAATTTGCTTCCTTCAGTTGGGAAAAAAGTATCAGCACCGATTGTTATTACTAAACCATCAAGCGGACGTCTTCGTCTTTTTCGTTTCAGTTTGCGGATAATGTATTTCCATAACTTGTATTCTTTATCCTCAATATCAAGATCGTTCGCAATATCAATCACGAGGGCTTTATCATAGAACCACCATTTACAGGCATAATTTTCCACATCATATTCATCAAAAGGATTCTTCATTACTTTCTTCAGGTTGTTTCCGTTCATGAGCGAAGTTGCGCCTGAATCATCGGTTCCGATTATCATATACCAGGGAATTTTGTATTTGTATTTAAAAGTCTCGAATCTGTTTCTAAGTAATTTTGAAGCCAGTCTGAATGATTCACGAATTTCGAATTTTGAAAATGTGTTTTTTATAATATGCGAGAGCTTGTATTTTTGAATCAGGATAAGAAGTAAATACAACAGAATGAGAAATATGACTGTTATCGTAGCTATTAAAATTATATCGACATAATATTTTGTAATAAATTTTATAAGACCCAAAACATAATAGAAGAAGTGCTCTGTCCAGACAAGATATACGGCGAACAGAATAGCTGAAATAAACGCAATTACTCCTCCGCCGATCTGCTGGAAATAATTAGGAAGCATCACGTATGCTTTCGACATAAAAGTGTGTTTGTATGCCGAGGGAAATAATTGTTTTATCATTTTAAAAGAGAACGGACTGGACTTATAGAGAAGTGCGTAAAGTTGTTTCCGGTAATACTTCAATTTATCACCGAAATCTTTGTGCATATATTTTCCGCGAAAACCTAGGCAGAGCACCAAGTAATAAACCACCAGCAGCGAATCGGAATCTCTTCCGGGCTGATTGATATGTTTTTCAAGATTATCAAAAAGTTGTGTGCCCGCGATGTGAGAATTAAAAATGCGTTCTTCAAGCAGATTATCCTGCCAGATATGTTCACCATTCCAGGGAATATTAATAAACATTTCATCTGTAAAAACCGTGAGAAGATATAACAGCTCACGATAAAGATCGTCGCCGCTTTGACCTTTATGCGGATGGAGATTAAGAGTATGATGTTCCAGGATATTAATTAATTCCGCGTGTATTTTCGGAATTGTATCGGGTTCCGTAAAATCGGTGTTTTCTTTTACATCCGACACATCTTTGTAGAACTTGTTAAACAGCTTTATTATTGACTCGATGACAACAATATCGGTGTTGGTCATATATCGGATCTTCTCCTGATATAAAGGTTTATTTTGTCGGCGCTGATATCTATTTCGGAATCGGAAGGATTAAAAATTATCAAATCCTGATCGGCGGAAATTGAACTTGGATCAATCTGAAAAAAGACTGAATCAAGCGACGGAGGGAATGTACTGTCACGTTCAATTTTAATTCTTTGAGCGCCGAGAGTTCTCTCTCTTCTTAGCTTAACAATTTGTGATTCATTACCGATAATGCAATTAAGCATCCAGTGTAAAATTTCATTCTCATGTTTACTTTCTTTTGGCTGTATTCCGATTATCAAAGGCGAGTTTAACCATTGTTTATGAACATGAATCCTGAATTCTCTTTCCTCAAGTCTGAATGGAAGCGCGTGATAATTATCTCCGATTGCCTCATCAAGAATCTGAACAATTATTTCCTTTATCTGCGAAAAAGAATAACGAAGATTATTATGGTCATAAGTGATGTGGTTCGGAGGCATCATATCAAAACTTAAGCCGGACAGATTTCCCAGAACCGAGCACAATGTAAGATAATAGGTGAATGGTGAAATGTTTGGAGTATTTAAAAGTATTTCGAGCTGAGGGATGAAAGAATTTATTGATAGAAGTAAAAGTCGTTTATCAAGAATTATAGGATCATGCTGAATTGTACTTGGCGCAATCTGGCGAGCCAGAAATTGTGATTTAATCCGGAGTTTCTGATTAATGAGCGAAATAATTTTCCATAATTCGCTGTCACGTGTTACCGTAAGATGAGGAGGAATATAATCAACAAGCTGATATTGACCATTTCCGTATTTTATTCTTGCGATTCTCAGGCTTGAAGTGGCATCAGGCGGTTCGTTGTTAGCGATTAGTGAAACGTTGGGTGATAAGAATGGAATTTTTATGTCTTCCATGTAGGGCGAAGATTCTTCAATAACTTCCGGCATTATCTGAGTAAATCTTTGAACGTCACCCATAGTTGAAAGAACACCCCGTTCCTTCGGCGGTACATAAACATAAATATCAATAATTCCCTGGCTGTCGGAATTAAAATTAATTGTGAGATCCAGCTCAAGATGGATGTTATTGTTGTAAGTATTGCACAGAATCAATCCGTCCGGCAGAATAGCTTCAAGTTCTGTAACAACAAATTTTCCGTGAGCTAGTAGTTCACGGTTAACATTTAATTTTCTTATTCCCCAGGGATAAGCAGACTGAAGCTGAGCCTGGTAAGAAATGAGTTCATCAAAACGCTCATTCATCTGAAGAAAATGCTGAGCAGAGAGCATCATTCCGTCATGCCATAAAATCGGGTCGTGTTGAATTTTTCTCGCGATCATTTTATTCCTGATTCTTTTTAAAGGTTTTTAAATACAGCTTCGCCGGGTGACTCACACGAAGTTTTAAGTTGGTGAGAAAAAGACAATCAAATAAAAAAAACTATTCCGGCGCCTGCTTTGTAATGGGCATAAGGTGTAAATTTTTGGGTATAAGTGTTTCTGAGAGGGTATAAATCAGGCTGTTTAACTCAGGAGTAATAATTGTTCGTTGATCGTGTTCTTAAAACTCCGGCCAACAGGTAAGGTTCTGTCATTGATTCTCACGGTATATTCCTCAAAATCAAACTCAATTATTTCTTTGATGTTCACGAGGTAATTTCTGTGAACCCTTATAAAAAGATTCTGCGGTAATTTCTGCATAAGATCTTTCAGAGAGATTCGAACAAGGAATTTCCCTTCTTTTGTAAATAGAGTTGAATACTTGGATTCAACTTCTATGAAAGCAATATCGGTGATTTGTACCTTTACAACCTTACGGGATTTTTTAATGAATAAATTTTCCCTGTCGAGAATTCCTTTTTCCAGGATCGATTCTGTATGCTGTTGGTTGGGTTGATAAAACTGAACCAGGGCGAGTTCAATTGCATATTGGATGGAATATTTATCAAACGGTTTGATTAAAAAAGCCGACGGCTGAGTTTCTTTTGCGCGCAAAAAAGTAGTCTGACTTTTATCGGCGGTTAGAAAAATTACCGGGCGGGCATGTAATTCATCGGAGTGAATCTTTTTAGCGATTTCGATTCCATCAATATCTCCCCTGATTTTGATATCAAGTAAAACAATATCAGGTTCAGTGGCATAAAATGCCGCGAGAGCATCGTCGCCATTGTCTACAATATCAACAATGTTATAACCAAGAGATTCAAGACCCATCCGTAAATGAGCTGCGTGTAGTGGCTCATCCTCGACAATAAGTATGTTGATCTGTGACATTTTTATTCTTTCAAATTAGTTCAGCTCATTGCATGTCGGAAGCGTAATGGAAACTTCTGTTCCACACGGAACCCTGTTTCTTAATGTCAGAGTTCCGTTACTTTTATTTATAAATTTTTTGCTAATATAAAGACCAAGTCCTATGCCTTTTTCTTTTCCGGATTTTGTTAATGGTTTGTAAACATTGCCCTGTTCAATTGAATTTATTACCTGATCGGGAATTCCGTGTCCGTAATCAGTTATTTTTATAAAAGCTACTTTTTCAATTCTTGTTACATCAATTTCGACCGATGAACACACGGGTGAGTATCTCACGGAATTGTTTATGATATTTCTTAGTACGTCATGCACAAGATTAAAGTCAGCATAGACGTGTAAATCTTTATCGATTCTGGGGATAAAATTTATTTGCCTTGTTTTAGCGAACGTCTCATTGTCTTCAAGACATTTGTTGAATAGCTCAGCAACATTTATATACGAGGGATTATTTGTTAAGTTGTTTGTGTCGTTCATGTACCAGTTCAATAAATTATCAAGCATGTTGTTGAGGTTTCTCACAGTCAAATCAATTTCAGAGCTGGTTTTTACTAAACCAATTAAGTCATTTTTCCTTATGTAATAATTGAAAATGCTTGTCATGTTTTGCAAACAGCATAAAGGGCTTCTCAAATCATGCGACATCATGGTAATCAGTTTTTCGTTCAGGTTATTTTTCTGAAGAAGCTTGGTGAATTCAGAATTCAAGTGAGTGTTATCCCGTTCAATCTTTACGATTCTGGAATTGAGAATTTCATTCTGCTTTAGGATTAATTTTTTTTGGCTACGAAAGAGGAGAGTCTGATATATTGTTATTCCAACTAAAAGCACAATGAATATTGCGAGTAATATTTCTATTAGTTCGGGTTGAATAAGAATATAGAGAAAACCCGAGAAGTTAAAAATTTTTTCATAGTGAAATATTTTATTTCTCGTTGTCATATCTTGCTAAAATAATGAATCATTTTTTTTAGAATAATTTATTGGCAACAATGGCTTTTGGATTTATTCAACCGCTTTCTGCAGATCGTTGTATTTTTTGTCCCATTACAAAAAATAAAGATTTCAATCTGTGGAATATTGAGGGGTTAAGTTAAGAAATAAAACTTATAAAAACATTCTAAAATTTATTTGGATGATTTTTGTATTATTGGGGTGATTCTATCGCAAATAATCTATTAATAAAATTCTAGCAAATATGAAATACAAAATTTCGGATTTTCATAATGACTTACCATCCATCATCTGGGAAGACGACGACTATGACATTAAACTTTATAATGAAAAACATCATACGGATATTCCACGTTTGAAAGCTGGCAATATTGCTTTGCAGTTTTTTGCTGCGTGTCCATGTAGTGAGAATCAACTTTTATATCCATACGAATCTGCAATGAATATAATTGGCAAGTTTAAAGAAGTTATTAGTTTGATAGATGGAATAGAATTAGTTAACAATCATGATGAGTTGGTGAAAGTAACAGAGCAAGGTAAAATTGCATCCGTGTTGGCACTTGAGGGCGGGCACGCGATTGAAAACAGTCTCGATAAACTGGAAATGTTTTATAATACCGGAGTTCGTTACATTACAATTACCTGGAATAACAGTCATGACTGGGCAGTGTCGGCTATGGATGAACGGAGTCATGAAAAAGGGCTGAGCGAATTCGGAAGGACAGTTATCAGGAAAATGAATTCTCTGAAAATGATGATCGATGTTTCCCACACAGGAATAAAAACCATTGAAGATATTTTGGAAGTATCTGAATTCCCTGTTGTAGCTACTCATACTGGCGCGAGGAAATTAAATAATCATCCCCGGAATCTTTACGATGAACAGATAAAAAACATTTCCGAGGCAGGAGGTATTTTCGGCGTTGTTTTTTATCCTCCCTTTTTACACGCAACTGGAAATGCCAAAGTGGATGAAGTTATTAATCATATTGATTATATTGCATCGCTCGTTGGTGTCGATCATCTGGCGCTTGGCTCTGACTTCGATGGAATTGGAACTAATACGGTAAGTGGACTTGAAGATGTTTCTAAATTTCCCGAAATAATTGAAATGCTTGAAAAACGGGGTTTCAGCAGCAAGGAAATTGAAAAAATAGTTTATCTGAACACGGTAAAAGTTTTTAAAAATATCTGCGGATGAAAAGTGCAAACAAAGAGAATAATTTTTATATCGGTTTTATTTTTATCTACATGCGTTCTTAAGTCTCAGGTCGAAAATATTCCTTTAGAAAATGATGTTTATAAATTTTTGAAAGAAATGAAAGTAAAAGGAATTCTTGAAGACATCAGTGAGGATAATCCCAATCTTTCTAAAGCACGTGTTCAGGAGTTGATAAAAATAGTAGAGAAAAACTCTGACAAACTGAGTTATGTAGAATCGCAGCTTCTATACAAACACCGAGAAGAGTTTTTTTATGAGGAACTTACTCCATCCAGAAAATGGGAAATGTTCGGAGATGAAAAAACTTCCGGTTCCTTTGGCAGTTTTTTTTCAAACAGAAATAAATTTCTCTACACTTATCAAAAGGGTGACAACAATTTTTATCTTGAACTAATCGGTCGGGTTCAGCAGGGATTTGAATTGCATCCTGATAACCGCAGCGCTACTTTATATGGCGGCGGCTTGCGTTTTCATGGAACGCTTTTTGGCAAACTTGGTTATCATTTTTCTTTTCTTAAAGGACTGGCGGGAGGTTCGCGTAACTTTGCCGAAGTGATTGCGCCCTGGCTTAACACTAATTTTAAGTGGTATGAAAATATTGAAAAAATAGGTAACTATGATTTTGTAGAAGGTTATCTGAAGTATGCTGTTAATCCAACCGATGGAATGGATATCTCGCTTCAACTTGGCAGAGAGCCTATTTCATTCGGCTATGGTTACGGTGATAAACTTGTGCTTTCGAAAATCAGGAATAACATGGATTTTCTCAAATTTAATTTTTCCTGGGGGATAATTGATTTTACTTCGCTTCATGCTTCCACTGTGGGTAAGTTTAGTACGGAGAGAATGGAAAATTATACAAAGTATTATGCTCTCAACAGATTGAAATTCAAATTTGAAAATCTCTTTGATATCGGCGTTGGCGAATCTATTGTTTATAGTGATCGCGGATTCGATTTCGCGTATCTCAATCCTCTGAATTTCTATAAAATGGTTGAGATGGATTTACAGGACCGCGACAACGGCACTTTTCATTTCGACATTCAGACAAAGTGTTTTGATAATTTAGAACTACAGGCAACTTATTTCATGGATGAGAATGTAATTTGGCGTTTATCAGAACTTGATAAATATGTAAATAAAACTGCTTATCAAATCGGCGCTTTTTGGTATGAAGCATTCTTTGTTAAAAATTTATCCCTGATTGCTGAATACACCCGGACGCGTCCTTACATTTATACTCATACAAATCCGAAAAATACTTACACAACTTCAATGAATCCGCTTGGTCATAGTATCGGTCCTAATGCCGATGAAATTTACGCGAAACTTGCCTATAATTTTTCAGCAGACCTTCGACTTGAAGTTGAATACAGAAGAATCCGCGCGGGAAATAATGTTGTGAGTCCTAACGGAAATATAATTAAGAATGTTGGAAGTGATCCGTTTCTTCCCTGGCGTGTGGGGATAGATGATGAAACAGCCGTTTTCCTTGATGGGGTAAGAACAGACCGTGACCTGATAAAAGCAAATGTTCACTGGGAACCTGTTCGCGACATAACTTTTGATGTGAACTATTATCATAATTTTCAAAAAAATATTACGATTGATACAAAATCGGAACTCAGTTATCTTGAATTACTATTCTCCTTTGATATTTAGAAAGTTGAGACAGATTATATGAGAAAGATAATTTCAGTTATTTTTTTTCTGACTACTTTTTTATACGCGCAGAAAATTAATGTCAGCGGAACTGTTGTTGATAAAGGAAACGTACCCATTGAGGGAGTAAACATAGTCTTATTCGGAACCGGTTATGGTTCAGCAACTAATGCAAAAGGAAAATTTCAAATTGATAATGTTGGTTATGGTTCATACCGGCTTGAAATATCATCCATAGGTTTTAAAAAGCAGATCATGGATCCGTTTGTTGTGGATGAAAATTTAAAACCCCTGAAAATAATGATGCTCGAAGATTTGATATCAACAGAACAAGTTGTTGTTACTGCCGGAAAACATGAACAAAGAATTGAGGACTTACCTGTCAGCTCGCTTGTGTTGGAACCAAAATTACTTGACCGTCAAAATTTTACCGCTCTTGATGAAGCTCTGAGATATGTTCCCGGAGTAACAATGGCTCTTGAACAGATCAGCATCAGAGGGTCAAGCGGTTACAGCATGGGTGCGGGCACAAGAGTTCTTGTAGCAATTGACGGAGTGCCTTTATACACCGGCGATACTGGAGAGATTGTCTGGGAAATGATTCCGCTTTGCGATATCGAGAGGATTGAGGTCATAAAGGGACCCGCGAGCTCACTTTACGGATCAACGGCAATCGGAGGAGTTATTAATATTATTAGTAAAAAACCTTCTGGACAACCGATAAATAATTTCTCGGCTCACTTCGGAGTCCATGATAATCCCGCTCATGAAGAATGGAAATGGTCTGATAATACCCGCTCATTTCACGGAATAGGATTCACACATTCAAACTCCGCCGGTAAACTTGGTTATACATTATCCTTGAAAAACCTGCGTGATGACAGTTACAAAGAAAGCGATTTCAAAACCCGGATTACGGGTTATACAAAATTGAATTATGATTTCACGGAAAAAAATTCCCTTTCTGTTATTGCCAACTATCTTTACATGAACAGAGGAAATTTTCTTTACTGGAAGGATTCAAGAAATGTTTTGCGCCCGAAGGATGCAGATCGCGATCTCACCGTTGAAAGCAACAGGATTTTCGTAGCTGCTATTTACAATCACCAGCTTAGTGATAACTTTCAGCTTACGAATAAACTGAGTTATTATAGAAGTAAATTTACGGGGAAGGGAATTGAAATTACTCAGTCTACAAGCTTCATGTTGAAAAACGAAACTATCGGGAATATAAAATTCTCCGATGATTTCAACTTTACTTCCGGTATAGATATTTCATACGCGGAGGTGAATTCAACATTATTCAAAGCTCCTAATTTTCTCGGCGCCGCGTTATACTCGCAGGGTGAATACAGCGGAATTAAAAACACAAAAATCACACTTGGAATAAGATATGATTATATGAAACTTGATTCTCTGCTCGGCGCATCTGCCGTTACTCCAAGATTTGGTGTAAACTACAAATTTTCTGAAAAGATAATTATGCGAGGTTCGGTGGGAACTGGATTCAGAGCACCGACTCCAGCCGAGGTTTTTACTTCGCAGCCTGTAGGCGCGGGGATCAATATAATCGAAAACCCTGATCTCGAAGCTGAAACAAGTTTATCTTTTGAGCTTGGGTGTATTTATAAACCACTGGCAAATCTTGACCTTGACGCGGCTTTTTTTCAAAACAGTTATGATAATTTTATCGAACCGACATTAACAACAACGGGCGATATTCAATTTGTAAATATTGTCGAAGCCAAAATTCAGGGAGTTGATTTGTCTGTTAAATATGACTTCGAAACCATACCTATAACATGCAATCTGAGTTATACATATTTATGGGCAAGAGATAAAGGGCAGGATAAACCTATGAAATACAGACCGCGGAATACTTTTTATGCCGGCATAGATTATTCTCCATATCCATTCGATTTTGGTATAAGATTACGCCACTGGAGCCGCGTTGAAACAATTGATGATGCTTTGGTTCAGCCGCCGATTGCCCTTATTCCCGATGGTGATTTACGCGTACCTGTTACAGTGGTTGATTTTATGGCAGGCTATTCCTTTTATATGCTGAATTCACCCATGAAAATTTTCCTCAATGCAAAAAACATTTTTAATTTTTATTACGTTGAATTTATCGGGAATATGGCCCCTCTCAGAAATATAGCTTTAAGTCTGGAAGCTTACTTTTAACCTGAATAAATAATTAAAAATGAAAGAGAAATATTACGTAGTAAGATGGAAAAAATAGTCTTATATTTACAAAAAAATTAATAGAGACTTATATTCAGATTTTTCCTTTATGCAGAAAAATTCTTTTACGGAAAATACTTCTTCAATCGCAGTAGATTTTGCTAATTATAATTTAGATCCCGAAGCTTTGCAGCTAGAGAAAAAAATTAAAAAACCGTACTCTATTGATAAGAACCCTCGTGGAATTATCATTTATGAACTTTTGCCTGATAAAGAAGATTTTTTTATCCGCGGTTTGAATTCTGTTGCTGAAAGACTATATGGAATTGACAAAAAAAATGTTATTGGACAATCAGTAAAAAAAATTTTCCCCCATTTCGAGAATAACGGCAACCTCGATCAATTATTCGAAATTTTTCACTCCGATGGTGAACTTGAATTTCAAAACATTTCCGGAATTGAAATTGAGGGCAAGAAAATCTATATCGAAGATAATTTCTCCAAATTACCTAACGGACAGATATTAAATGTCGTTGAGAATTTTAACCTGAAATACAAAGTTGATAGCGATCTGCTGAACCATGCTGCTGTAATGATGAACAACCCTAATCCTATCTTCAGAACTAACGATCAAGGAATAATGATGTTGTTTAATCCTGCAGCGGCCAACTTATACGGATCGGATCTCAAACATAAAACCATTTATGATTGCATTCCGGGAATAAATTCCGAAATCTTGACGGTTATTACACCGGGAAAAGATTTTCATCTCGAAGGTGTTATTAATAAGAATACTTATCAATTCACAATTAAAAAAGACGCCGTCACAAATTCGCTTTTTGTTTACACTTCAGATATTTCCGGACTTATTGAAACTCAAAAAGTTCAGCAGGTGTTATTTGACATCACCAATGCAGTGCATAATACAAAACTGCTTACCGATCTCTATAAAAAAATTCAACAAATTGTCGGCAGAATTATTGACACGCGTAACTTCTTTATCGCGCTCTACGATAAACACACTGACACGATTTCTTTACCCTACTTTATTGATGAGATGGATAGTTTTTCCAAGATACCGGCCGGAAGAACGTTGACTTCTTTTGTAATTAAAAATAATATCTCTCTCTTGCTTACCGATAAAGATATTATCAAGATGGCTAAAAACGGTGATATCGATCTGGTAGGAACTTTATGCAAAAAGTGGCTTGGTGTTCCACTCAAAGCTGATGGGGAAGTAATCGGCGCTATAATAACTCAAAACTATGATAATGATAAGGCGTTTGATGAACGGCATCTTGAAATTCTCGAATTTATCTCAAAGGAAATCGCCTCTGCCATTGAAATTAAACATGCTGAAAATTCCTTACGCGAATCCGAAGAATTGTTCAGGGCATTAACTGAACAGACTTCTGACGCGATTTTTGTCATGCAGGATGAAAAGGTTGTTCTCGTGAATCCGGCATGGGTGAAATTATTAGGATACACTCAGTCCGAAGCGATGAACGAGAAGTTTGATTTCTATAAAATAATTATCCCTGAACACCGGGATGTGATTAAAAGAAATCGTTCTCTTCAGCGTAAATTAAAAACCGGCAGAATTGATTATGATTTGATTATTACGGCTAAAAACGGACAGAAAATTAATGTAGAAATTAATATCACGCAGATTTTGTATCACGGTCATACTGCCTATCAGGGAATAATCCGCGACATAACGGAAAGAAAGCAAAATCTTGAAAAGATCAGTAAGTATAATGAAGAATTACGAATTTTGAATGCGAATAAGGATAAATTTTTCTCACTCATTGCTCACGACCTAAAAAGTCCGTTTAATGCATTACTGGGTTATTCTGATTTTATTCTCAGCGAATTCACTGATCTCACCCGCGAAGAAATCCGTGAAGGAAATGTTCATATTAATAAAGCAGCAAAAAATATTTACATGCTGCTCGAAAATCTACTTCAATGGTCAGGTTTACAGACCGGCGGAATAGCTTATCAACCGACGAATTTTCTACTTTATAATCTTGGGAAAAAAGTAGTAGAGCTTTATCAGAAAAATGCTGAAGCTAAAGGAATTTCTCTCGAATTGAAGTTCGATAAATTCGCCGAAATTTATGCCGATGAAAATATGATTTATACTGTACTTAGAAATCTTGTGTCGAACGCCATCAAATTTACTCCAAAAGAGGGAAAGGTAATTCTTGTTACAAAAATATCTGCCGAAGAGACAGAATTTTCCGTAAAAGATACGGGAATAGGCATCTCTCCTGAAGATTATGAAAAACTTTTCAGGATGGACGTTAATCATACCACACTTGGCACCAATAACGAAAAAGGAACCGGCTTAGGTTTAATTCTTTGTAAAGAATTAGTGGAGAAAAATAACGGAACATTAACAATTAAAACCCAGGAAAATCTGGGCAGCACATTTTCAATCACTCTCCCATCTTCACTTAAATTATAATATAGATAATGTTTTTTTGACTGAAGGTAATTTCATCATTATAAGTAACATAGAATTTACTATTTACTTTTTTTACTGAAGCTCTCTTTTCTCACAACATTATTTATTGATACGAAATAAGAGCTGATGATCGCTTTACGGGATGTTCCTTTTCAGTTTAACTTATATTTACTATATTTTCACCAATTTGTTTGGAAGAAAAATTTTTGACAGATAAAGAATTTGAAATATCAAGCCTGTATGAGAATGTCAGTTATGCCTGCGAGCAGTTTCGTGATTTTTGCCTGAGTAATAATCTCAGTGAAAATCTCAGCATCAAAATGGAAATATGTCTTACCGAAGCCCTCAATAATGTTATCAAACACAGCTACGAGGGAAAACCCGGCAACTTGATAAAACTGAAACTTACGTTAACAAAAAAACGACTTGAGATTATTATCTCGGAGACAGGTAAACCACGTGAAAAAATTGAAAAACCGAAATTAGAATTTGATCCTACAGATATTGAAAATCTTCCTGAAGGCGGAATGGGACTTTTTATAATCGAGGAGATTATGGATGAAACAAAGTACCGTTCGGATGGTAAAACCAATACTTTTACAATGATTAAAAATGTCTGAGTTCATCCAAACGAATTAAGAGTTGTCCGTGCGAAAATTATTATTTGTTTTTCTGATGTCATTTCTGTCATTTCTGTCAATTCTAAACGCTCAGGATTCAACAAAAAGCCTGGCGATCAAACCCACAAAAATTTATTTTTTCCGTCCGCTGGTTTATCCGAAACACGGAGGATTTCCTTTACTGGCTGCTTATGTATTAACTCAACAGGCAAAAGAAGGCGATCCGTTTTCACAACATGAATTAGGAATCAGGTATTTATTGAATGAAGGTTTTCCGGCTGATACTGTTCAGGCTGCATATTGGATCAAAAAAGCCGCCGAACAAAATGTACCGACTGCAAGAATGAATTACGGAATAATGCTTAACAATGGGCTGGGAGTTGAATGGAATCCTTTTGAAGCGTACGAAAATTTTAAGTTTGCAGCCTACAACGGAATTGGTCAGGCACAATTTGCTTATGGAATATTTCTGATTGATAACCTTGTCGTTGGAAGAAATATGAGCGAAGCTTATGTATGGATTAAAAAAGCCGCCGATAACAATGTGGAAGGAGCAAAAGAAGTCCTGAAACAACTGAAGGAAAGAGGAATTACAGCGCCGGATAGTATTGTAAGTAAAATTGACAAGATGGTGAAAATCAATCAGACGAATGCAGATGATGAAACAATAATGTCACAGGATTTTGAACTGGATTATTTCGATTTCACGCCTGATTCTTCTTTGGATAAACAGGATGAGATGATCGCTGATCTGATGAAGCTGGAAACCAAAAAACTAAAAAATCTTCTCGGTGTTGAAAAAATTGAAACTCTTGATACAACTGCAACCAATCTTATCCAGCTTGCGGCAAAAAACGGAAGTCCCGAAGCATTACATATACTCGGTCGGGCTTATGAAACTGGTAGTTTTCTAACGCGTCATGAAATCTCTGCTTTGGCTAATTATCTGAGATCTTATCGTCTTGGTTCTATAAAATCCGTAACAAG
>CAZEXO010000056.1:15564-18773 GCA_964516545.1 uncultured Melioribacteraceae bacterium | reverse complement strand
ACATAGAAAAATTCGCCGGAGAACATGGTTGTGATTTTTATCCGGCCGGACGAGGTATCGGTCATCAGGTAATGATTGAAGAAGGATATGCCTGGCCGGGAACACTGGTTGTCGCATCAGACAGTCACTCAAATACTTACGGTGGAATAGGCGCGCTCGGTACTCCGATTGTCAGAACCGACGCTGCAGCAATCTGGGCAACCGGAAGAACATGGTGGCAAATTCCTCCCGTGGCAAAAGTAATTTTAAACGGGAAACTTCGCGAAGGTGTTTCCGGTAAAGATGTGATTATTACACTTGCGGGATTTTTCAACAAAGAGGAAGCGCTGAATCACGTAATTGAATTTACCGGTGAAGGTGTGAACAAATTATCAATCGATGCCAGGCTGACCATATCTAACATGACTACCGAATGGGGTGCTCTCGCGGGTGTCTTTCCGATTGATAATGTAACTTTTGACTGGATTGAAAAACGTATAGCTTTTCTTGAAAAAACAATTTCGCAAAATGTTTCTTCAGACAATAATGAAAAATATAAACATCCCGGAATTAATCATGCGAGATTAACTCAACTTCGTAAAGAGTTTAAAAATCTCGAGCCGGACAATGATGCATTTTATGCCAAAGAATTCGAATTCGATCTGTCGGCAATTGAACCTTACATTTCCGGTCCGCATAATGTGAAGATCATGCATAAAGCCTCGGAGTTGAAAAAGGAAAAGAAAAAAATTGATAAAGCTTATCTCCTTTCCTGCACGAACGCAAGGCTGGAAGATTTCGCTGAAGCGGCAAAAGTTATTTCCGGGAAAAAGGTTGCTGAAGGAGTTAAATTTTATATCGCGGCGGCTTCCGATGAAATTCAACATGAAGCAGAAAAACTCGGCTACTGGAAATCCCTTACTGACGCCGGCGCTATTGTTCTTCCTGCAAGCTGCGGACCCTGTATCGGACTCGGCGAAGGTTTACTTGAAGACGGCGAAGTAGGAATCTCAGCGACTAACAGGAATTTCAAAGGAAGAATGGGTTCAAAAAACGCCGAAGCATATTTGGCATCACCGGCAGTGGTAGCTGCAAGCGCTGTTTCCGGGTATTTCGATACACCTTTTGGAATTGAGAGTAAAGAATTATCAGGTAAAATAAAAATCAATTCCAGAAAAACCGATGATTCGGCTATAGTAAATATTGTTAAAGGTTTCCCGGAGATTATCGAGGGAGAATTGATTTTCTGTAATCAGGACAACATGAATACAGATGCGATCTATCCCGGGAAATATACTTACAATGATGATTTTACCCCTAATGACCAGGCTCGCGTGGTTATGGAGAATTACGATTCCGAATTTTCAAGTCATATAAAGAACGGTGATATAATCGTCGGAGGTTACACCTGGGGAACGGGAAGTTCGCGTGAGCAGGCGGCAACAGCCTTAAAATACAGAGGTATCCAATGTTTGATTGCCGGCTCATTCAATCAGACTTATCAGCGCAATGCAATTAATAATGGATTTCTCTGCATTGAATCGCCTGAACTTGTTGAAGAATTCAAAGCCCGTTACGGAAAAAGTAATTTAACCGAGTACACGGGATTACGCGCTAAAATTGATTTTAGAAATTCAAAAATATTTCTCCCGGAGAGAGTGTATAAAATAGGTCCGATTGGTGAAGCTGCCCAGGAATTAATTGTTGTCGGCGGTCTGGAGAATTGGGTGAAGAAAAATTTATAAGATTTTATTTCCGTTAGAACTTTTGGGGAATAGAATATTTGCTACAAAAACACTTTTGTAAATAAAAAATACGAAGTTCCTGGTTAAGTGAGAAAACTACGATGGATAAAAATATGAAACCCAAAATAAAAAAGGCTTCTGCGGGACAACGAGGTGATAAAACCAGATCCGATTGTTATGTTGAAATAGAACTAAAAAAATCCGGTGGAAATAAAATTGAATTTCGCAGCAAAGTTGATGTCATGTATGGTGAATCAAACCGAAAATTAATAAGCGATATGTGCGTTTTTTTCGAACTGACTAATGCCAATATCCTCATTGAAGACAGCGGCGCTCTGCCCGGAACATTAATGGCGCGTTTCGAAACAGCAATAAAAAGAATTTTTACGGATTGTCAGAAAGAATTTCTTCCCGAATTCAACAGGAAGAATAATTATCCGACTACAAAAGACAGGCAGAGAAGAAGCAGATTATATCTTCCGGGTAACGAGCCGAAATTTTTCCCGAATGCCGGTCTGCATAATCCAGACGGAATAATTCTCGACCTTGAAGACAGCGTGGTTCATTCCGAAAAGGATGCGGCGCAATTACTCGTAAGAAATTCACTCAGAGCAATTGATTTTTACGGCGCTGAGCGAATGGTGAGAATCAATCAGCTACCACGAGGATTGGAAGACTTAAAATTTATCGTCCCGCATAATGTTCATATCATACTGATTCCAAAAGCGGAAACACCGGAACAAATCAAACAAGTGGAAGAAAAAGTAATTGCGTTGAAAAAAGAATATAAGATTAAGAATGATATTTATTTTATGCCGATAATCGAATCTGCGCTTGGAGTACTAAATTCTTTTGAAATTGCCAAAGCATCGGAATTCAACTGCTCGCTCGCAATTGGTCTGGAAGATTACACAGCCGACCTTGGTGTACAAAGAACTAATGAAGGAACTGAAAGTTTATTCGCCAGACAGATGCTTGTTAACGCAGCTAAAGCAACCGGAATTCAGGCGATTGATACGGTCTTTTCAGATGTTAATGATATGGATGGTTTACGTAAAAGTGTTCTCGAAGCGAAACAATTGGGCTTTGAAGGCAAAGGTTGTATTCATCCCCGGCAAATTCAGATTGTTCATGAAGCATTTGCTCCGGATGAAAAAGAAATTGAGAAAGCAAAAAAAATTGTACTGGCATTTGAAGACGCTGAACAAAAAGGAATTGGCGTTGTTTCGCTTGGCAGTAAAATGATTGATGCACCGGTTGTAAAACGTGCAAAAAATACTATACGACTGGCTTTGCTTAATAAAATAATTAATGAAGACTGGAGAAACGAAACAGCACGCTGATAATATTAATTTCACGGATAGAATTCTAAATTCATCTCATTCGGTCATTTCGTGTGCTATTCTTTCGGAGTAAATATGAAACTTGTTAAAAATGCTGTCGGACGATTAGTCCCTACAGAAGTAAATGGTGAAAAAATTGATT
>CAZEXO010000056.1:0-15554 GCA_964516545.1 uncultured Melioribacteraceae bacterium | reverse complement strand
AAATTCCGTACAAAGGTATCGGAAAACATAAAGTTACAGGCAATAAAGCAAAACCACCCATTCGATCCTGCAATGATTATCCCTCTGACGGAAATAAAGTTGTTAGCAGTCTGCGTGAAGCTTTAAAAAAGTCCGGACTGAAAGACGGTATGACAATATCCACGCATCATCATTTAAGGAACGGTGATGTTTTGACGAATATGTTATTCGATACGATAAAATCTATGGGTATAAAAAATATACGATGGTTTCCAAGCGCCTCATTCCCCTGCCATGAACATTTGATTCAATATCTTGAAGACGGCACGATTCATCATATTGAAGGTTCTATGAATGGTCCTTTGGGGCGCTATACTACTCAGGGAAAAATGAAAGGCATTGGAGTGTTACGTTCGCACGGCGGAAGATATCAGGCTGTGCAGGATGGCGAAGTCCACATCGATATTGCTGTTATTGCAGCGCCGACAGCCGACCAATTCGGAAACGCAACCGGCGATCGCGGACCTGCTGCCTGCGGTCTTTTAGGTTTTGCTCTTGTCGACTCTGAATATGCCGATAAAGTTATCGTAGCTACTGACAATCTTGTTCCGTTCCCCTGTCATCCCTGGCAGATACAAGGTAACAATGTGGATTATGTTGTAAAAGTTGAGTCGCTCGGCGATCCATCAAAAATTGTTTCAGGCACAACTGAAATGACAAAAAGTCCCGACAGGCTGTTGATTGCCGAATACGTCGCTAAATTTTTAGATGAGTCCGGTATTTTGAGGAACGGATTTTCATTTCAGGCGGGAGCCGGCGGAACCAATTTAGCTTTTGCAGTTTACCTGAAAGAAATGATGATTCGAAAAAATATAAAAGCAAGATTCATTCGCGGAGGTTCAACTAAATATCTTGTTGAAATGCTTGAGGAAGGACTAACTGATTACATTCTCGACGGTCAAACATTCGATCTCGAGGGAGTTCGTTCCATGCGCGAAAACCCGAATCATGTTAACACTTCTCCTTTTACCAGTTACAATTATCATGGTAAAGGTAATTTTGCATCCATGATTGATGCAGTAGTTCTTGGCGCAACTGAGGTTGATCTCAATTTCAATGCGAATGTAGTTTCTCACAGTGACGGATATCTTCTTCACGGAATCGGCGGTTGGCAAAATTGTCTTTTCTCGAAGTGTACAATTCTCGCGATCCCCTCTTTTCGTGACAGGATTCCTGTTATCGTTGATGAAGTGACAACAATTACCGGACCTGGCGAACTAATTGATGTTATAATAACCGAGCGCGGAATTGCTGTCAATCCGAGACGAAAAGATTTATTGAAAGTTGTAAGAAATTCTTCTCTCCCTGTTAAATCGATAAAAGAGATTTATGATGAAGTAAATCAAATATGCGGCGGTAAACCTTCTAAACCAAAAATAAAAAAAGATGAAGTCGTCGCGATAATAAAATGGGTTGATGGAACGGTACTCGATTCTGTTTTCCGAATTTAGGATTCCCATTAATTATGTTTCATCAAGTCGTGTGAATAGAAAATAAATTCTTTACGATTCCCTCGTATGTTTTTTCAATTATAGAATATACATCCATTTATCCGATTGCTTAACTTCAACATAACTGAGGTGCCGAATGGGCTTATCAAAAACAGCTTTACGTAAAATACGTCACATGTTAACACAGGAACATCCCGGTGATAAGATTGCATTTGTTCCAAACCATAAAAAAATCACAACCGCGACAAAGGTGCTTTATATGCTTGACGCTGATGATAACACAAATCCTTCACGTTCATGTATCGTTGATTTGATTCAGGAAATTAATTACAGGGGTGAAGTTAAGGTCAATGGTTTGGGCTCAACCAATATCGACATGGCATTAATAAATTACAACCCGAACGATATGGACAAAGGGATAATGAGTTTAAATAAATTCGTAAAGTATTCGGATACTGAAACAGTCAGCGCAACTAAAGACTCATCTTTGTTTGAAAAATTGACTAGTAGAAGGTGGGATGGTGAAGACTTAATGGGTAAATTTAAAGTGACAGATCAAATGCGCGGTCTCACAAATCCAAATGCTGCAACACAATTAAACTCGAAGGATAGTGATACTATTGGTCAGTTTTTATTGGCGGCGTTTTCAGTTATCGTTGGAAGATTTATAAATAAAAACGATGTACCACGCGGAAAAAATGTTGGCGCGATTTTGGTCGATCAAACCGGAAAACTTTTAAGCTGGGGACTAAACACAACAGATGTCAACAGCACTTTTCATGCAGAAGTAAATACAATCCAGAGTTTTATTAAAAACGGCGGACAGTTAAATGATTTGCAAACAGGTTATCTTTTTTCAACACATCAGCCATGCGCTATGTGTTCCGGCATGATAAAACATGTTAGTGGCGGACAACTGAAAGTACATTATGCAGTTACGGATCAGACTGTTCAACAAAATTTTCTTACAGAAAATACAGACATGTTTCACTACGATATGCTGAGCGGATTCGGTGAAGTTATTAATGCGCCCCTAAATGAGTCTTCAACTAAATGCACATACAAGAATGATGTTGAAGAACTGGTAAATGCTAAACTAAAGAAGTTACCTGAACACTGTAATATGGGGGATGTAAATGACAGAATCATTCTTCATCTTCAGCCTTTCCTTAATGCTAAGGGATACATTTAATTTAGGTATTCTGTTTGTTCATCCGAAGAATAATTGTATGCGAATGGGGATTAATTTTTTCACTTCATCATTTAATAATATCCCATAAATTTCTGGTGTTAAATTTTATTCACTCCCTGACCCCCGGAGAGATTATGTTAAGTTTTATTGCTTTGCTCATTTCGCTTAATACTTCAGTTTGTTATCAACAGCAAGATGCAGACTCGCTTACTTATTTTCAATCTGAAGAAGTAAATTTTTCGAAAAGTATACAGGAACAGAATTTTACATTTGGAGAAGAAGACATAATTCGTTCGCCGCAGAAAGATTTAACAGACATTATCTCAAGTATGCCGGGAATGTTGATGAAAGATAACAAACTTCATTTCCAGGGAAGTGAATCCGATGAGATCGAATATTTACTAAATGGGTTTTCAGTAAGAGATCCGTTTACGGGTAACATTGTTTTCAGAATTCCGAAACAGGTTCTGTCAAAAATTATTCTAACATCAGGTGATCTATCAAACAAATATAATACAAATAGATCAAGTGTTGTATTCGCCAGGCTTAAGTCAGGTCATGACAAATTTGAGTTCGGAATAGAAGGAATTACTGATAATCTAACTTTTAAAAACGGTCAGAACTTTTTTGACGGCAATCAGTTTCTTGGAACACATAGTTACGGATACAATGAATTAAACACATCTCTAGGCGGCGCTCTTTTCAATAGTGAGTTTAGTTATTTTCTGAATCTGAATTATTTATTTCAGCGGGATAGATCGCCCGAATTCTACGAGGGAATTAATGCCGGAATTCGATATGAATATTTACGGGATAATCCTTCGGAACCTTTTGGCAGTGTGAACATATTTCTCCCCCCGGGTCCGGTAAAAGGAAATTCTGAGGAGGATTTTTCTTTAATGGGAAATTTCATTTATACAAAAGGAAGCACAAAAATATCCCTTCTTGCCTTGCTTAGTAAAAACAGAAATGACATCAGCCAGTATCCCTGGGCTTCAATCTCCAACACGAGGGTCGGGATAATTACGAAGGATTATTTTTTATGCGGTCTTGAAATATCTAGGAATATTTCGAAAAATTTTTCAGCTACGATAAAAGCCGGTTACTCTCAGAATAATTCAAAAACCTTTGATCCGTATCTTAAGGATGACATTTGGAAATACGGCGATTACTATGCTAACAAAAATGCCGGACTTGGCTGGCAGGCGAAGAATTATTATGGTCTTGACACAACTCAGTTTTCTTTCCCATCGGATATAGATGTTGACAATTTTCGTTTTCCGCGTCAAAATTATACCGATGTAATTTATCAAAAGAAGGAGACAAATAAACTTAGTCTGGAAGCATATCTAAATTACAAACCGCTGGAAAATGTCATAATTCATTTTGGGGGAAAGTTTGACTTTTATACCCACAGGCAATGGAAGTTATATACGCCAACCATTTACCTCGCAAGTAACTTAAATTCTTATTTCACAACACCAACACAATACACAATTGAAGAAGCTAAAAATTATCTATTGGACAATTATTATGTTGTTGATGTATTGGGATATAAAGTCAGCGGTGAAGAGTCAAATGGTTCCGGTTTATACGCGCCGGGTAAATCTGTAATTGGATCTGTCTTTAATGATTATCATTACAATTGGGACAAAGGTTCTCTTAGTTTTAGATTTCAATATGATTATTTTGACATGGATACCTGGAAACTCAACTCACTCGACTACTTTTTCTATTTTATTCAAATAGACGAAGATAATTTTACTAATTATTATGAGAAGGTAAAAAAGAGACATTATTTCTCACCTCGTATCTCGATAAATCAACAGATTACACCAAGTACTGCTCTAATTTTTTCTGCGGGAAAATATGTTCATCAACAACCGTTTTCTAATATTTATATGGGCTATAACAGATTTGTATATGAACGCAACAGAAGTCATAGTTATCCTCACATGATAAATCCGGGCGCTGAGCCAAAAACAATTTATGATTTTCAATTGGGGCTTAACTTTTATTTTGCCAATTCACAATTTTCAATTCATGGTTTTAGTCGTAATTCATTAAACGGTATTTATGATTTGGTTCCATCCGCTGATTCGCTCAGGAATCCTGGTTATCAAAATAGTGATCCGATGGGGGTAAACGGAAAGCAAACTATTTCCAGGGGCTTAACAGCTAACGCGAAAATTATTTCAGGAAATAGCACCTTCAGAGCAAATTTAACATATCAGTCAGTTAAAAGTGATGAATCATATCAGTCGGTTTATGATTATCCCGGAACCGGGCTAATTGATTTTGTGCCGGCATATCACGGAAGTAATTTCTTTGGCAATTTGATTTATACTTTTCGGTCAGGTGAAAATGTAAGCGTGGATTTTTTGAAAAATATTTCCTTTACTACTCAGTTAATATTCAACAATGGCTTTCCATATGCACTGAATCCGCAGCTCTCAAACGATCCCCGAAACGTTTATTTTAATACTCAGAATACTCCCTGGAGTTATCGTATCGATGTTTTTCTCTCCAAAAAAATTAATCTGTTGGAAAATGCAAATGCCGAGATATTTCTATCTGTAATAAATTTATTCAACAGAAAGAACGTGGAATCTGTTTATGAAAACACGGGACAACCTGATAATAATAATCTACCTGAAGAATTAATTGGCAACTCTGAATTCCACAGGGAATTAACAATCGGTTATAACGGATATTATAGCGAACCAAGACAAATACAGGCAGGCATCAGAATTAATCTGTAAAAATTCCGATTAGAGAGGAATGACATTTTAATTCAGGAACAGATTTACTGTATCTTGTAACGGACTACTCCCTTTCCGGTTGCCATCCATAAATTACCATAGAGATCAATATCCAGGTCATATATGATATTCGATTTCAGCGGCGAATTTGCCGTCGTAAACTTTTCAACTACTTCTATCTGATTTTTTATCAGATACAATCCGTTATTCGTTGCAATCCAGATATTCGAAAAATTTACGACGATGTCATTGATGAGAGCATTATCAAGATTAATTTCCTGCAGTTGTCCATTAGAATTTTTGAGATATAACATGCCGATAGAGCTGCCCATACCAATGCTGACTCTTACCCCGATATAATAATTATACACGCCTGCAACAATTCCAACAGCGGAAATATAATTCGAAGCAAGTCCGTTGGTCATATTTATATATTGCTCAGGCACTCCGTTAATCTCGCTCTTAATAATAAGTCCCGCGTCCTCCGTTCCAATTGCATAGACTGATCTGCCATAATTTTCAAGAATGGAAAGACTGGAAATTTTCTTAGACGGAAGATTTTTGTTGGCAGCAAAATCTGTTAATTTGTGTCCGTCAAAAATCAGAATACCGCTATCGCGTGTAGCAACACAAAAATTAAGATTGAAAGGTCTATAAACTATTTTTGTAATACCATCAGGACCCGGACCTCCATTTTGATAAGTAGTTCTGATTATTGAACCATCTCTGAAATATGCTAACCCGCTATTCAAGCCAATGAGCGCATTACCTTCATTAGTGAGAGCAACTGATGTAACTAAATTTCCGGGGATTTCAGAATTATTTACATGATAATTTTTCCATACATTTCCCGAAATATCCATCACTCCCATGTCAGCGGTACCGGCCCAAACATAGGAATGATTAACGTCAATACTGGTAATTACATCCGAAACCAATTGCGAATTACTCTTGTCGTAAACCAGCCAGATTGTAGTATCTTCCAAAGTTACGTTGAGAGTTGTTCCATAATTACTTTTAAGTGAAAATTTGTATTCTTTTGACCTATAACCTGTTTTATTGAATTTTACTTTATGCTTCCCGGGAATAATTCTCCTAAGTTTTGCAGGAGTATAGACTGATGTACTGGAATCATCCAGAATTATTTCAGCGCCCTGAGGGGTTGTAGAGCAATCAATTGTGCTGTAAAATTTATCCTGATCAAAAAAATTAATCTCTATGGATTTGTCTTCACCGTCAGATAAAGGCACAACAAATTGAGAATCCAGATAAGTCACATGTTTCAATTCAATATTATATTGTCCGGCATCAAGAAAGGTAATGCTGTCAGGCGTGTTTTTCCCCGTAATTCTGCCGTTTAAATAAATCATGTAATCAGGAGGATTTGTTGAAAGAAATATTTTTCCTGTTCCTGGATTCGGATCAGGCGGAGAAACAGAAAGCTGCTTATCACACCCAGTCAGTATCGACAAGATTAACAACAATTGCAGGAATAAATTAAATCTATATTTAATTCCCATTTTCATTCTCCGAAAATGTTTAGTCAAAGAAAGAGTTATAACCGAAATTTCGTATATATCCAGGCTCAAGATACATTGCGAAATTCTGTTTTATCTTCGATCCGAAAATTCCAAGTCCTCCTTCAACATTCGTGTAGTCTATTCGGTCAAGTGAAATGGAGAATTGATCGTTAAAATTCCCGGTAGCAGAATAATAAGCCGCTAAAGGTTGATCCATAATCGTTAGTTCAACATTCAGTAAAAATATTCTGAATTCATTTTTAACGGGGTAACCATCAGATAATTTTGTCATTGCTTTTTTGAGAGCATTTAAAGAGAAGTACCCTCCCTTTTCGCCAGATACTCCCGCATAAACAGGAAAATCATTCCCGTTCTGTTCAACATATTCAACAGGAACTTCGAAATATTTTCTTGTAGGATCAAATCCAAAGTATCTGTCAAATGATATAGTATACTTTGGACGGAAAAATTGTGTGTTGTTTTCACTTGTCCAAAAGACAGTAAATTTATCTGCGTAAACACCTGGTAACTGCCGTCGTGGATCTTCTTCAGTAACACTTGCCAGGGGGAATATCACCCGCTCCGGAATTCGTGTTGAAGATTTTAGTCTATGTCCATCCGGTAGCAAAGCTTCAATCTCAACAAGTTTACCAAAATCAGGTTTGAGTACATTCGTGTAATACAGATTCTTAAGAATATTGTTTCCCCTGGGATCTGTACCTTCGATTAAGGTATCTTTCAGAACATACACGGTATCGCGATACCAAATTCTCACATAAGCACCGCTCACGAAATTATTACCGTCATACCCGGATGGGTCAACTCCGTCGACATCGAATGTTTTCATAATCGATACGATTTGAGTAGAATCATTTCCATTAATAATGCAATTGAGAATATATTTTTGTTTGAAATCAGCCTTGATAAAAATTTCTTCCTCGCAGGAGGTAAATAAAAAATAAGATCCCACTGTTAGCAGCATAAGTAAATGTTTTTTCATAATTCTACCTTTATGGTTGCGGTTGGTAAAAAAGGTAATGCGTTTACAGTTTCGCCTGTTTCTCTTTCGAAATAAAATATATTCGCCCTGTCATAAACATTGATTATGCTGGCAGTCAGATGGATTTTCACAAAATTAAAATCAAATCTTTTAGAGAGATTAACATCGAGTCTGTGATAATCGGGTAATCTCCCGAGATTCCTGTCACCAAGCATTGTGTAGACAAAATAATCCTGGAAAATATTTCCGGTGTCATCAAAATTGCCCGGATTGAATTTATCATAATAACCGACGGTTTGAGTAAATGGTCTGCCTTTACTATAAAACCACATTGAGCTGAACATCCAACCTTTGCCTACATTCAATTCAAGCGAAAGATTTACGGAATGTCTTGAATCATAACGTGGATGATAAAGCCAGCCATCAATATCATTGTAAGCCCAGCTTAGAGTATAACTGGCGGTTAAATTCAGCAAATCATTATTAATATTGACCATCGATTCAAATCCATAAGAATCACCTGTTCCGGCTATAAAATCGCGGTCAGAGGAGAACACTTTATTTTTATTGAGAATCGCCAGATCACTGATTTTTTTATAATATACTTCACCTTCAAAGGAAAAACCGTCCATAAAATCAACTTCAAGTCCGGCTCCGTAATGTGTAGCTTTTGAGGGTTTGATGTAAGCTGGTGTTATTACCCAGGGTTCGTAAAGAGTAATGATATCATCATCATCTGTGAGCGTAACCAATTCCTGTTGATATATTCCCCATGCGCCTTTTATAGCAATTTCAGGAAGAATTCTCAGGGTCATACTCACGCGGGGTTCAACTGTTCCCCCACCTGATTTTGTGTAACCTGCCATATTATAACGAACGCCAACATCCAAGCCGATATTATCGAAGCGAAGCATTTTATACTTGACGAACGCTACAATGTTTGATCCGTTCAGGCTAACATCATAAATACCACCAAGATGATTTTCCTGGAATAACACGGTTTTAATATCACTGAATGTTAATCCAAGATTTAATTCATCGCGCGATTCATAAACATAAACAAAATCCATTTTGAAGGTCATATCGCTAAGTTCATTACTTTTTTGTTTTGATCCGCTCAGTTTTGGTAAAAGTTCGCCGTTGAAACTACTGTAGCTGAATCCGATGTCCAGGAACAATGGACTTTCAGCCCCGGCAAGAAACCAATTAAATCCGAAAAGATTATTCTGCCAGTTAAAATCCTCTTTTATCAGGCTTTCGTTTTTCACCTCGTCATAACTAAGAAAACCGAATACGGTAAATTTTGAGACTGCGTCTTTATAAGGCAATGTGTAATTAAGTTTATACGAAATGTCATAAAAATCAAACGGTGCAGTTTTATTGAGAAATTTTTTTAGTACTTCTGTTGAGGTACTTTTTCGTCCGGTAACTATAATCGAACCATCGGGTATAGGACCTTCAACCAGTAATTTTCCGGTAAGCAAACTCATTGATGCGGTTGCGGAATATTGGTTTTTATTTCCGTCTTTTGTTACCAGGTCCAGTACTGAAGATAATCGAGACCCGTATTCAGCAGTGAATCCGCCTTTGTAAAACTCCGCGGAATTAATCATTTCAGGATCAACAGCACTGAATAATCCCATAGCGTGAAAGGGATTATAAATAGTTACGCCATTAAAGAGAACAAGATTCTGATTGCTCGCTCCGCCACGAACATAATATCTTGACGAGACATCTCCCGTGGTCTGAACCCCGGGTTGCGCTTGTAAGGACCGGAAAACATCGAGCTCAACACCTTGAGGCAGTCTTTCGAGATCTTTAATAGAAAGTCTTTGCAAACCAATATCGGTAGCGTTCTCTTCAATTATTCTATGTCCTACTTTCTCGATCGTTTCAAGTTGAACACCCGAAGGAGAAAGTTTTATATCAATGTGTGTCACTTTGTTCGGTTGAACAACAAAGGATATTTTTTTAGTTGAGTATCCAACATAAGACAATAACAATGTGTACTGGTGATTCGCCGGAATCTGCGGAATAAGGAAAAATCCGTTGGCGTCTGTTGAGGCGCCTAACGCAAGTTCCTTAATTAGAGCATTGCCGTAGGGTAACGCCTCACCTGAAGTAGAGTCAGTTACAAGCCCGCGTAATGTTCCCTTTTCCTGAGCGGCAAGAATAGCTGTTAAGAAAAAAATTAAAAAGAGTACTGACAGATATTTTCCGTACGGATTCATTAATTTTCCCCCATTAGGAACTGAATTGGATTCTAAATTTTTATTAAGTACATCTCGATTTACGCTATTGTTTGTATTTAAAAATTCCATCGTTAATAGTGGTTAACCACATTTTACCTTTATTATCCCGGATAACTGTTCTTAACCCTATGACTGGTAAAATTGAATTACGATAATTAAAAAGTACAGACTGTGAATTATTGTTGAGTTTAATTAATGCATTTTCCAGCACAATCCAAATTCCATCATTTGCACCATAGATGTCATTAAGGCTTATCCCACCAACATCATAGTTCGTGATATTATCCAATGAAAGTAATGTTAAGGTGTTAGAACTGTTAATGTAACCTATCCTAGGATTTTTTCTCCAAAGTCCTTCGTCATAGCCAATCCAAATATTGTTTTCATCTTTTTTAACAAATTTTTTATATGAGCTTGAATAAATAGGAGAAGGTTGAACCAGAATCTCGAATTTATCTTGAAAATATGTGGCAACCAATCCGCTTACTGAACCGCGACTTGGGTGATAATGACTTGTGGTACCAATATAAAGTTTTCCATCCTCATCCTGATAAAGTGCATTTGCATATGATATATCTATTCCTGTATTATCTTCACTATATTTTATCCAATCAGTACCGTTATACTTAATCAAACCTGATCGTGTTGCCAGCCACATCACTCCATTTTCATCTATCAGCATATCATTAAAATCCTGAACTATATATTCATGACGAATAAATTCTTTATAGCCATTATTAAATCTTATTAAAGTACCGTTCAGACACAGCCATAAATTTCCATCATTATCCAGATATAATTTATTGATCGTATTACTGACCAGATTATATTCGCTTATTGGATAATTGATCCAATCAGTGCCATTATACTGAACTAAACCATTTGTGCTGGAAGAAAACCAAAGTGTGTTATTATAAATAACAGCGTCTGTATATGAGTCCCCCGGCAACCCAACAGTTGATGAATTATAGTCTATCCAAAAAGTCGTATCCTTTAATTCAAAATGTAGTATTCTTTTCCGACCCGCTTCAAGGGTAACATTCTGGATATTGTCACGATGATTGATTAACCTGCACTTCACCTCATAAATACCGGGTACAATATTTTCAATAGAATCGGGAGTTACATGATTCGTTGAAGAATCATTGAGAATAATATCAGCCCCTGAAGGTTCCGACGTAATAATTAGCTTTGTAAAGTTTGCAGCATTTGCATTCATATTAACGTTTAGAAATGAAGTATGATTTCGTTCAACGGATATTCTGATGAGAGTATCGAGATACAACTTTTTCTTCAGAATTATGTCATGATCACCGGGACTTAAATATTTTATTGTATCCGGAGTAATAAATCCTGTCATTCTTCCGTCAACAAATATTGAAGCACCGTTGGGTTGGCTTGAAATAAAAATAGCTGATGATAAATCTTCATCTTGAGATGGTTCACCGGTGAAGACATCACGATCGCAACTTAGGAAGAATACTTGTGAGAAAATAAAAAATGAGATCATGATAATATTCAAACATTTCGTATGCATTAGTAAGGAATCCCGACAGTATAACCAAATGAAGTGATAAAATCGTTATTGATTCTTACGTTAATTTCCGAAACTGTAAAAGCTCCAAAAACTCCTTTCGCCCCGTTAATATTGTTGAATCTTGTCCTGTTGAGTGTAACATCATAACTAGAACCTTGATCGTTATTTGCAGAATAAAAAGCCGATAAATTTTCATCAAGACTTGAAATCTCCCAGTATGCCCGCATAATAATGTAATCGGATTTTTCAGGGTCTCCCTCAGAAATTTCATGCATAGCTCTCTCGATTACATTTAATGAATATGTATAAAAATTCATACTTGAAGCTTCAGGGAAAACTGCTCTAAGTGTATCTTCAATTTGTTTATATTCAATTGGCACAGTCTTGTAAAACTCACCGACTCCTTTTTTTATGTACCATATTTTAAGTTTAGGAAGAAAAATAATATCCTGATTATCTGGCAGCCAGGATACTGATATACTTTGTTTACCAATCACAGGAATTATTCTATCTGTGAAGTCATTATTGAATTTGATAGTGTCCGGTACGTGAACATATGAACGCGTAATTCTGTTTGAACCAATTATTGCTTCCATCTCCACAACTTCATCAGGTTGAATAAAGCAGTCACGGTTCAAATAAACAGGGATAGTATCTCGTTCCGAATTAGACAAAGTAGAAAAAATCTTTCCCTGATTAAATATTTTCACAGTATCACTAAAAAACAATCTAAGAATTACACCTTCAACGAAAGGATTTTCATAGTTATAAGTTGGATCAAAACCATTCCCGAAATATGTTGAAGATACCACTCCTGTCTGCAAGTAATTTCCAGCTTCCAATATCATAAATATTCTGTAGTCTTCTTCAGCGTCAATGAACTGATTAACGTCATCGTTGCATGCACTTAACATCAGAAATAATAAAATTATAGCTTTGCAAAATATCTTTTTCATATCTCAATCTTTATTGTGGCAGTCGGAATCATCGGCAACATATTAACACGTTCGCCTGTATCTGTTTTAAAATAAAATATATTTTCCCTGTCATAAACATTTATCACACTTACATCTGTAATAATTTTAAAATAAGCAAAACTAAATTCTTTGCTTATACTAAGATCCAACCTATGATAATCGGGCAATCGTCCTAAATTTTTTGTAGCAAATAAAGGATCGGAAGTTATCTGATATGAATAAAACCATGGTTCGAAATAATTCTCGTAAGAGATGTAATCTGAAAAACCGGTCCTGTGAGTAAAAGGTAAACCGGAGTTGTAGTTCCATATTCCGCTGATTCTCCAACCTTTTCCTAAGTTAATATCAGCCAGTACATTACCTGAATTTCTCTGATCGTATTTCGGGTAAAATCTGCGTCCGTTATAAATTTTATACGCATAGGATCTTGTATAAGAGATTGTAAAATTAATGAGATCAGTCTGAAATTTTATAAGGAATTCTATACCATAAGATTCACCCTTACCGCTGACGAAATCATAATCATGAGGAAATAATTTATCTTCATTCAAAAGAGGAAGCGCATAAATCTTTTTATAATAACTCTCGGTACTGATCATGAGATTCTCATTGATATCATAATCAATTCCTGCTATATAATGTATACCTCTGGAAGGTTCAATATATCCGGGAGTAATAAGCCATGGTTCGAACACGGTTAATAATTCACTGTCATCGCTGAGAGTTGTGATTTCCTGTTGATAAATTCCGGTTGCTCCTTTTATCGCAATCTGCGGATGAATTCTATAAGTAAAACTTATTCTCGGTTCAAACATATTTTTTGCAGATTCAGATCCGCTCAACCGGGTCAGATTTATTCGGCTTCCGATGTCAATCCCTAAATTCTCATACCTCATAAACTTATATTTTGCATAAAAACTGATGGTGGTACCTTTACCACCTATATCGATAATTTTACCGAGTGAATTTTCCAAAAATAACTTTGATGTAATATCATGAATGTGAAAACCGAGAGCAATTTCATCTTTTGAATCAAAGATATAATTAAAATCCAATTCAAGTCCAACATCGGTCAGATCGTTTTTTTTAGAACGAACATTACTCATTTTCGGAATAAGTTCTGCGTTAAAATTACTAATGGAAAGCCCTACTTCAAAAAAGAGGGGCACATCTCCTACCTGGAACCATTTGAATCCGAAAATATTGTTCTTGAGTTTATAGTCTTCAGTGTATTGACTGGCATTTAGAATATTATCACCGCTGAAGAATCCCTGAATGCTGATCTTTCCTCCTTCAACAATCAAAGGATTAGCATAATTAATATTGAAACCCAGATCGTAAAATTCCGTTGGAACATTACTATTATTCAAAAACTTTTTTAATATATCCGAAGAATAACTTTTTCGTCCGCTTATAATGAACGACCCGTTTGGAATTGGTCCTTCAATGAGAGCCTTTGCAGTAAGAAAACTACTGCTGATTTTTCCCGAAAGTCTATTCCTGTTTCCATCTTTTGTATTAATATTAATTACAGATGATAACCGTCCACCATATTCAGCTGTAAATCCTCCTTTATAAAACTCCACGCTGTTCACCAAATCAGGATCGATGGTGCTAAAAAGTCCGAGTGCGTGAAAGGGATTATAAATTGGTATGCCGCCGAGCAATACGAGGTTCTGATTACTTGCCCCACCCCTAACATAAAATTTTGCTGATACATCACCTGTTGTCTGAACTCCGGGCATATATTGAAGAGAACGTAATACATCTGTTTCAACACCTTTTGGAAGAGAAGTTAATTCTTTTATTGTAATTCTTTGTAGTCCGATATTCGTTTCGTTTTTTTCGATTACATAATCGGCAACTTTTTGAATGGTTCCGATTTCAATACTTGTAGATGATAACTCAACGTCCAATTGTGTGATTCTGCCTGCTTCAATTATGAATCTGATTTCTTTACTCGTAAAACCCATAAAGGAAAATACCGCAGTATATTCTTTCCCAGCGGGAATTGAGGTGATAACATAGTAACCACGAGCATCGGTTGATGACCCGGTACTTAATTCCTTAATATAAATATTACCGAAAGCAAGAGGTTCGCCATTTGTGGAATCGCTTACGATTCCTCTTAATGTACCCTTACCCTGAGATAAGACCGGACTTGCATTACCGAAAGCAAAAACAAGTACCACAAAGAATATCTGACTATATAAAAATTGTTTTCTCATGCAGTGTCAATAATTCGAACGGCTCAACTAAATAAAAGAAAAAGTTAGATTATAAAATATGATAGTACAATAACCCGTTCGGGTCATTTTTTTGTCCCCATTGTGTGAGATAGAAAAAACAGAAAATCAACGGAAATAATTTAATTAAAAAAATAATCTAATTTATCACAGAGATGGAATTTTGAATAAGAAAAATAATTCATATATTTCCACCTCAATTTTGAAGTGTTCAGCTATGGAGAGGTGGGTGAGTGGCTGAAACCAACGGTTTGCTAAACCGTCGTAGTGGGAAACTGCTACCGAGGGTTCGAATCCCTCCCTCTCCGCTCTTTAAGGAAGCTCACATGCTTCCTTTTTTTATTTTATACAATACTTATTTTTTTCTCTTGTGGCTGAAACCAATCCGCCAGAGGTGGACTAAACCGTCGTAGTGGGAAACTGCTACCGAGGGTTCTCCCGTTGGGACTCCTTTGGAGGAATCCCTCCCTCTCCGCTCTTTAAGGAAGCTCACATGCTTCCTTTTTTATTTTATACAATACTTTTTTTTTCTCTTGTGGCTGAAACCAATCCGCCAGAGGTGGACTAAACCGTCGTAG
>CAZEXO010000055.1:0-18795 GCA_964516545.1 uncultured Melioribacteraceae bacterium | reverse complement strand
GTTTATTAACACGCGTTAAAAATATCATCGCGGCGATTATAAACGGTTTATAACCAGCCTGTTGATAAGTATCTATTTTGTATTTATCAAAAACTTCTTTTGTAACTTCTCCTTCAACGCAGCTTACTCCACTAATATCAGCCGGAAGACAATGTTGATAAAGCGCTTCACCTTTTTTTGTGAGTTTCATTTTTTTATCATCACATTCCCAATCTTTATGTTTGGCATTATTCATCAGGCATATTTTTTCAAGTTCTTTAAGTCCCTGGTGGTCTTTGGCTTTCAGCAATTCGGTGCGCTGCCTCATAATATGAAACGGCGCCCAGGATTTTGGGTAAACTACATCTGCCTCTTTGAAAGCTTCTTCCATTGAATAAACAATTTCAAAATTTCCACCTGATTTGGAGGAATTAATTTTCGCCAGTTCAACAACTTCAGGAATCAGCTCATAACCTTCGGGGTAGGCGAGTGAAACATTCATTCCGAAACGCGTCATGAGTCCTATAATACCTTGTGGAACTGATAATGGTTTTCCGTAAGAAGGCGAATAAGCCCATGTCATTGCTATTTTTTTCCCGCGAAGATTTTTAAATCCGCCGAAATAATTTTTTAATTTCAGCAAGTCAGCCATAGTTTGCGTAGGATGATCAATATCGCTTTGTAAATTAATTATCGAAGGACGCTGATGCAAAACACCGTTATCATAACCGAACTGTACAGCAGCGCCGACTTCTTCCATGTATTTATTTCCTTCGCCGAGATACATGTCATCGCGGATACCGATAATTTCCGTGAGAAATGAAATCATATTCGCTGTTTCAAAAACAGTTTCACCGTGAGCAATTTGCGATTTCACTTCATCAAGTTCCGACAAACCAAGCCCGAGCAGGTTAACCGCTGAGGCAAAACTAAAACGTGTTCGCGTGGAGTTATCCCTGAATATCGAAATTGCCAACCCTGAATTAAAAATTCTTGGAGATATTTTGTTCTTGTGTAAATGCTTCAACAGTTCAGCGACGAGCGCGAGCGATTTAATTTCTTCCTCAGAATGATTCCATGTTACTAAAAAATCCTTGTTAAATAAATTCGTTTTGTAAGAATCAATTTCTTCGCATAATTTTATAAATTTTTCTTTCTCCATATCCATCTCCAAAATATTCAGCGGTTTATTTTCTATAATGTTTTGCCGATTCTTCAATTGCGTCAACAATTTGCTGATAACCCGTGCATCTGCAAAGCACGTGAGTAATCGCCTGTCTGATTTCTTCCCGTGAAGGATAATTATTTTTCAGCAACAAGGCGTGTCCTGTTAATACCATTCCCGGCGTGCAGTATCCGCATTGAATAGCGCCTGCATCGAGAAACGCCTGCTGAAGCGGATGAAGGGACCCGTCCTTGTTTTCCATTCCTTCAATAGTGAGAACTTCCATATCAACAATATCTTTAACTTTCTTACGGCATGATTTAACAGGCTCGTTATTCACAAGAATTGTGCAGGTTCCGCAAACTTCAATTTCACATCCTTTTTTTGTTCCTGTCAGATCGAGATATTCTCTTATGAATTCAAGAAGATTTTTCTCCAAAACCTCATCGGGTAGTTTTATTTCTTTACCATTAATTTTTGTTATCATTTTACAACTCAACTTTAATTGGAAGTTTGTAAAATCTTTTACCGGTCGCGTTATAAATTGCATTCGCAATGGCAGGCGCTATAATTTCATTTGTCGGTTCACCGACTCCTTTTGCCCCGGAAGGCGAAGTCGAATCAATGCTTTCAACAATTATTCCTTTCATCTCCGGAACATCCTTCGCGCGGGTCAAGTGATATTTATGAAGATTAGAAGACCTTACTTTACCATCACACAATTTCACCTCTTCGCGTAAACCGTATCCCATTCCCATAACCATTCCACCGTATATTTGTCCCATAATCATAGCGGGATTTATAGGTTTACCAACATCGTGAGCAGCTACAGCATTAAGAAGTTTTACCTTTCCCGATTTTTTTTCTACCGTTAATTCAACTGCCTGACAACTATAAACCCAGGTGAAATATGCTTTGCCGCTTCCATCCTCTTCATTCCATGTTACTTCAGGTCCCTGAAATAATCCATAGGCATAAGGATAAGTTTTATGCGCGAACATCATTTTTATAATTTCATCAAAGGAGTAGATTTTATCTTTTATCCTGACAGTGTCGTTCTTAAAAATGAATTCTTCTTTTTTTGCCTGCAAAGAATCAAATAATGTTTCTGCAATAAGTGTTTTGAAATTTTTCGCGGCAATCGTAACCGCTCCTCCGCCCATAACAGTTCCCCGCGAAGCCACAGTGGTTCCGCCGTCGGGAATCGCGGATGTTGAAGAATTTCGGTAATGAATTCTTTCCTTCTTAATTCCTAATTGTTCGGCAAGAATCAGGATCATTGCGCTTTCAAGTCCCTGCCCATTTTCATGAACGCCTGTTTCCAGAAGAACAGAACCATCCGGCTGGGCATTAATTATGGCAGAACAAAAATCTTTTCCTTCAGCGCCGAGACTCATTCCCCTGTAACTAATTGCCAGACCGATTCCGTAAAGTTCATCCGATTCGGAAATGCCGCGCGAACATTTTTTTAGTTTCTCTTCATAACCAATTTCTTTTGTGACAAGTTCGAGAACCTTTTCCATATTCACCGGATGATTGTCGAGAATTTGTCCCGTGATTGTCTCATCCCCCTGTTTTACCATGTTGAGTTTACGAAGATCAAGCGATGACAGATTTAACTTTTCAGATGCTTCTTCGATGAGCGATTCAACGGCAAAATTTACCTGAGGCGAACCGAATCCGCGCATCGCTCCTGTGAAAATATTATTCGTGTGAACTCCGTAACCGTCGTACTTAACATGTTCAACTTTATACGGACCGCAGCATTGAACCGTCGAACGCCATAAAACCCAGGGAGTAACCGATGTATAATTTCCGGCGTCGGCAATAATTCTGCATTCAACGGCATTAATCTTTCCGGATTTTGATAAACCCATTTTGTAATTCATTTTGTAAGGATGACGTTTATAACTTTCGCGAATGGACCACTCGCGTTTATAGGTCATTTTTACGGGGCGTTTCGTAATCATGGCGGCGAGAGCTGTGCGGGCGCAAACAATTGCAGCCGTATCATCCTTCCCGCCGAATCCGCCTCCCATGGTAGTTCCTCTCACTTCAACCTGGGATAAATCTTTTCCCAACAAAGCAGCTACAAATTTCCGCGTTGAAAAAGGATGCTGCATACTGCCATAAATTTCCATCACACCGTCAGAATGAAGCAAACATACCGCGCTCTCAGGTTCCATGTAAGCATGTTCGATTAATTGGGTGTGGTATTCCCGCTCAAGAATTATATCGGATTTTTTGAATCCTTCATCAACCGAACCTCTTCTGACTTTATGATGCGCAACAAGATTGGTTTTCTTTTCTTCATGAATAAGAATCGATCCGGGTTTCATTGCTTCTTCGGGATCTAATAATGCATGCAATTCTTCAGCTTCTATTTTAACTTTGTCAATGGCGGCAATCGCTTGTTGACGTGTTTCAGCTATGATCACAGCAACAACATCACCGCTCCCGCGGATTTTATCGGAAGCGAACATGTAATAATCTTTATCTATCTGTCCGTAACAATTCGAACCAGGGACATCATTAGCAGTTATAACCGCTACAATTCCCTCTGAAGCCAGTGCATTTTTTACGTCAATATTAATAATTCTCGCGTGAACATATTCCGAATAGACAGGTACGGCGTGAAGCATATTATGGAATTTTATGTCATCGGCATATTTTGCCCGACCTGTTACTTTCGCGTAACCATCATTTCTCCAGGCATTCATTTTGTTTTCGCTCATATCATTTGACCTTTTGCTTGCTCATTACTTATTAACATGTTTTCACGAACAACAATTTCACCGCGCAGAAAAACATAAGAAATATTCAGGTCTGTTTCATATTCATTATAAGGATCGTAACAATCACTCCCTGTTGACTTGATAAAACGTTTTTCGCCTGTTCCGATCAAAATCAAATCGGCATCACTTCCCTCCCGAATAATTCCTTTTTTGGGAAATTGAGAAATTATTTTTGAAGGATTTTCAGAAAGATGTTTTGCCATGTGTAAAAAACATTTATCACCTTTATACTTATTAATTTCATAAATAATATAAACCAGCGCGCCTATTCCGGGTAATCCTTTCGGAACTTTCATCAGGTTATTTTTATGTTCGGATTTATCTTTCTTGTTGAACGCGCAATGGTCAGTCGCGTAAATATCAATTTCACCGTTGATGGATTTTTCGTATAAACTAAGCTGAGAAGTTTCATCTCTAAGAGGAGGAGTGCATAAATACGCGAACCCGTTTTCACCCTTCAGAAATGAGTTATTGAAAAGTAAATATTGCGGACAGGTTTCGAAGGTTACCCGCGCTTCATTTTTCGCTTCATTAATTAAATCAACGGATTCGGGTGATGAAACATGCACCACGTGAAATCCGGCGTCGGTTTCTTTTGCAATTTGGATAATTTTTTTGACAGCGGTTATTTCAGCTTTTTCAGGGCGCATTAGCGAGTGCGAAAACGAATCTGAAAAATCATATTTATTTTTTAACAGGTCGGCTAAAATGTCTTCATCTTCACAATGAACCAAAATTACTGCATTATTCTCCCGCGCCACTTCGGCGATTAATTTTATCTGCTCATAAGAAAAATAAATTCCGGCTTCTTTGTATGTTGTGTAGAGCTTTATAGTTCTGAAACCATTTTTTAATTTTTCCTGCAGGTCTGAAATATTATTTGAATCAACACCTGCGGGTGTTAAATGCCAGCCGAGATTACAGAATATATTTCCAGAAGCTTTATGTTGTATTTTGTTGATACTCGCGGAAAGTGTTTCATTCTTTTTCTGAGTAATAAATGAGAATATTGTTGTGATACCGTTTACTAATGCAGTTTTAGTTCCGCTGCGATACGAATCAGCAAGATTATATCCGCCGATGATATCATCGAGATGTGTGTGAATATCAATGAATCCCGGAAGTAAATAATCCCCCCGCGCGTTAATTTTCTCGCAGTCACCAACATCATTTTCTCCAATTCCAACCTTGTGAATAATTCCGTCTTTAATCAACACGCCTGAATTAATAATTCGATCAGGTAGACATATTTTTGCGTTATATATTAATATATCATTCACAACTTCTGCGCTTCCGGTATTTTGAGATTTCTTAATGGCGTTTCAATGTCTTTCAGTCCGTGACCGGTAATAAGTAAAACAATTTGTTCATGCTTCTTTAAAAGATTTTCCTGTGATAATTTTTGCAATCCTGCAACAACTACCGAAGCGGATGGTTCGGCAAACACGCCTGTTTTTTCAGCTAGTAATTTTTGTCCTTGCATAATTTCATCATCCGTAACAGTTAATGAAAGCCCACCGCTTTCTTTTACCGCTCTTCCTGCCAGGAAAACATTACTCGGTGTTTTTACAGATATCGAATCGGCAATAGTCATGGGATTTTCAGCGTTCTTATAAATTCCGCTCTTTATATAGTTATGAATGGCGGAAGATGATTCAGCCTGGACACAAATCATTTTCGGAATTTTATCGGCTATTCCAATCTGAACGAGGTCGTAAAATGCTTTGTAAACACCGGCGATAATCACCCCGTCACCGACAGGAACAATAATCGAATCCGGAGTTTTGAAATTATTCTGCGAAAAAATTTCCAGTCCGACGGTTTTTTTGCCTTCTATGGTAAAAGGGTGATAAGCTGTGTTTCTGTTCAGTCCTCCTTTTGTCGAAGTATATTCCAGGGATAATCTAAACGCGTCATCATAAGTACCTTTAACAGGAATAACTTCCGCACCACATAAAATATTCTGCACAAGTTTAGCTTTTGGTGCATTTACCGGAAGAAAAATTACGGCCTTTTTTCCCGCTGCTGCACAAACGGTGGAAAGAGAACTTGCGGCGTTTCCTGTCGAGGCTGTAACAATTTCATCTATGCCCAGTCTGTTTGATTCGGCAACAACAAGAAACGAGGCTCTATCCTTTAGTGAACCGCTTGGATTAAGTCCGTCATTTTTTATCCACACATTTGTGAATCCGAAATGATTTCCGAGATTTATTGTTTTATGGAAGGGCGTTCCTCCGACAAAATAATTCGGTAAATATTTTTTATCGACGGGAAGAAAATCATTCCAGTCGGTTTTATGTTTTCGAAAATATTTTTTCAGCGAGGAGTAATCATAAATCACTTCAAGAACTCCCAGTAAAGGAACACCGGGTTTATATCCTGCAGAACAAACGGGACAGAGATAACTAACCTCACCATATCCGTACTCTTTTCCGCATTGAGAACATTTGTAAAAAAAATTCTCTGCCATTAATTTCTCCCGTTAAGTTTTGCCGTGAGCGCTGCATAAAATGCCGCCGCTTCACTAAGATGTGTAACAAGAGTTTCCTCATTAGGCGCGTGAGCATAAATCTCATTACCGGGGCCGAGACCAATGCACGGGATTCCGTGTTTTCCCATAATTGCCACGCCATTTGTGCTGAATGTCCATTTATCAACAAAAGTTTCTCTTCCCAAAACATTTTTATAAGCGCATACAGCGTCTTTCAGAAAATTACTGTTTTCATCAAGCACCCAGGTCGGATAATATTTTTCGGTTGGATAAACCAGCCCGGTGTAGGCGGGTTCAGCGTATTCCAGCACTTTCACTTCAACATTATCATAACCTGCGCGTTTTGCGCAATCAATTACTTCAGCAACTGCAGTTTCTTTTGTTTCGTTAACAGTCAATCTTCTGTCGAGTTGAATTTTTGCCATATCAGGAACAGCGCATTGTGAGGGCGACTCGAAGAAAAATTGTGTAACAGTAACAGTTCCCTTTCCGAGAAACGGGTCAAAGGCTAACCGTTCATTAAGTTTTTCAATTTCGAGAACGATGCGCGACATTTTATAAATGGCGTTATCACCGCGTTCAGGAGCCGAGCCATGACATGAAAGTCCTTTAATCTCAGCGGTGATTTCCATTCGTCCGCGATGACCTCTGTAAATATTCATATTCGTCGGTTCGGTAATAACAACAAGTTCCGGTTTTATTTTTTCTTCCTGGATGAGATATTGCCAGCATAGTCCGTCGCAGTCTTCTTCCATAACAGTCCCGGTAAAATAAATTGTGAAGTCCTCGTTCAGTCCTAGTTCCTTAATCATCTTTCCGGCGTAAACCATTGATGCCATTCCCCCTTTTTGGTCAACTGATCCGCGACCACGAACTTTCCCATCAACAATTTTTGAATCGTAAGGATCGTAATTCCAAAGTGATTTATCACCCGGATAAACAGTATCGATATGCGCATCAAAGGCAATTACTCTTTTCCCGTTTCCGATTCGTCCGATAATATTTCCCAGTCCGTCAATTTTTACTTCATTAAAACCAGTTTTCTCCATTTCTTTTTTTATCACGGCGATAACATCTTTTTCCTTTCCAGAAAAAGACGGAGTTTTTACCAATTCAACTAAAAATTCAGCCGTCTCTTTTTCGTACTTTTTTGACAGCTCTGCAATTTTTTTGTAAATGTCTTTCATATTTTTTCCGTATCGATAATTAAAATCTATCCCATAATTTTTTTGATAATTCTCTGGCTTTGGCGTTAATTTCTTTTTCGTCAACATCGATTTGAAGTTTCTGATTTTCCATTAATATTTTCCCGCCGACAATTGTAGTATCAACTTTCGCGTTTGATAATCCGAAAATAAAATGCCCGAAAGCTGTTTCTTCATCAAGAGGTGTTGGCGAATAATAATCCAACAAGATTACATCGGCAGCCGCGCCTTCTTCCAGAATTCCTATTTTATTATTCCAAAACCGATTTGCGATTTTGGCGTTATTAACAAAAAGCGTGTTTACGGTTTCCATAAATCCGATTGAAGGATCTTCATTCCGAAGATGTTGAGCCCAAAGAGCCGCACGAACTTCTTCAAGCATGTTAACGGTCATGGCGTCGGTTCCGAGACCAACAAGAATTCCTTTTTGCTGAAGCGTAATTATATCTGCAATTCCAACGGCATTATTCATGTTCGATTGCGGATTGTGCGCGACCATTGTATTCGTCTTCGCGAGTAAATCCATTTCATGCCCATCAATGTGGATACAATGTGCTGCAATGGTTTTTTCCCCGAGAATATTGAAATCATTTAGCCGCTCAACCACCGAAACGCCGAATTTTTCGCGGGTGGTTGTCTGGTCGGATAACGCTTCCGCTGCATGAACATGAAAACCCGATTTATATTTATTACCGATTTCAGCAGCCTTTCGTAAAGTATAATCTTCAATTGTGAATGATGCATGAAGTCCGAACATTGCCTTGAGGAAATCGCTTTTTTTCTCCGCGCAGTATTTTATGAATTCTTCGTTTTCTTCAATGCCTTCACGCGATATTTTTTCTCCGTCGCGGTCAGATAGCTCATAACATAAAGAAGCGCGCAGACCGGTTTCATTAACTGCTTTGGCAATTTCCATAAGCGAGCCTTTCACGAATCCCGGACTGGCGTGATGATCGATAAATGTTGTCGTTCCGAATTTTATTGCCTGAATCATCATCACGAGCGCGCTGTAGTAACTATCTTCGAGCATAAGTTTTTTATCAAGACGCCACCACAAATTTTCAAGTACCTCCTGAAAATTATGAGCGGCTTCCGCTTTTCCCAGACCTCTCACGAGCGTACTGTAAAAATGCATATGAGCATTTATAAATCCGGGCATTACAAGTTTTCCGTCAGCATCAATTATTTTATCCGGTTTCAGATCGGAAGGAATATTTTTTGAGATTAATTTTATCTTGCCGTCTTCGATGAAAAGATTATAATCATATAACACTTTATTCTTTTCGCCAAGTGTAATTATAATTCCGTTTTTGATGAGAATTGAGTTATTCATAATTTTCCTTTAATCAGTGCTCAGTGAGTTGCAAACTTTCCTCTTTCGTACGGTCGCGCATAAACAGAGCGCCGGAAATACAATTCTGTACGCAGAATGAACAACCGATACATTTGGAAGCATCTGTTCGCGGATTTTTATTTTCGTTCAGCGTAATTGCCAGGTAAGGGCATCTCGTACAATTACCGCACTTAACGCATAGCTCATCATTCACATCCGAGATTTTTTTTATCGGCGATAATTCCATAAACCCGCGAATAGGATTTGGCAGCGCTGAACCGATTAATTCTCTCACTGAGAAAATATTTTTTTCAGCCATCAGGTAACTCAATCCGGAATGAAGCTCATCAATAATACCGTAACCGTATTTCATAACAATGGAACAGAACTGAACCGTCTCAGCTCCGAGAGCAAGAAAATCCGCGGCTGATTTGTAATCCATCGGACCGCCATTTCCGGATACGGTTATATCAATTCTTGATGCATTCGCGAGTGTAAGATTTGAAATGTTTGTGACACCCTGCCCCGACATTCCGATTACGACGCCCTCATCCCATTTTTTATCTTTTGACTTTTGGAATTCAAGTCCCGGGAAAGTATTTGCTAAAGTTACTCCGGCTTTTTTATCAGGATATTTTTTGAGTACATTTTTTATTGCAGCGAGAATAGGATAGATTGCCGTAACCGCACCGGTCAGTTTAAAAAGTTTTGGAATTTCAGGATTCGAAATTTCCATTATCCAATCGACAATTTTCGCAGTAAGTTGCTCATCCTGTGAAACGATGTCGCCTTTTGTTCCGTCGCCACCCTGCGGACATGACAAGCTGTATTCAACAGCCATAGCGCCTGCGTCTTCAAGTTTTTTTGTATTCGACTGCCATACATTTTTATCAGCTTCATCATTGCCGGTTACAGGTCCGCCGGTTGAAGCAATTGTTAATCTGTCGGGAAATTCTTCAACAAGTTTTTTCACTTCGTCACAAACGCGGTTAAGGGAATGACCCGAAACATTATCCGCGTTACCGAAAGTTTGATCATCCAGAACATACATGTATTCGGAAGGAATATGAATCGGCACATTATCAAAAGCTGTTTTCATTATTCCGCCAGCCCAGCCTGATTCATAAGCTTTTTTCATTTGTTCGTAACCATCGCTTGGCGGCGCGGCTGAGAGTAAGAAAGGTGATAAAATTTTCCGACCGAAAAATTCCGCTTCAATAGAAACCGGTGTGGTAACGGCGCCTGATATTTTTACACTGCTACTTTTAGGATTTTCAATAATCGGTTTTTCTGTCTTGCTCAGATAATTTATTACTTTTAAGGCAGTATTTTTCCCGGAAGCAACAGCCTCGATAACGGTTGTCGGTCCGTTTTTAACGTCACCGCAAAAAAACATTCCCTGAACTTTTTCGTTTGTAATTGAACCTCTTGCGCCGACAGCAAAGATGACTACATCATAGTTAGTTAGTTTATATGAGCTGCCGGGTTCTTCTTCCATAGATGCAGGATTAAAAGTCTTACCTACAGGAAGCAGAACGCGTGTTGCGCTCAGGTTAATTTTATTTTCCTTTTCAGAAATTCTTTTAACTTTCGTTCGGGTAATAACCCCAAAACCACTGTTAAACATAGTTTCGCGTTCTTCGCGAGTTAAATTATTCTCGCCCGGTTTTTCAAGACAGATGATATCTATGTCCCGCGCTTTTTTTTGCCGCGCAACTATCGCGCAGTCGAGTGCAACAGCGCCCCCGCCGATTATTCCAACCTTTTTTCCTCTGACATCATACTTCTCAATTTGACTTAGAAATTCTTCCCAGGTAATTGTTTTTTCTTTTCCCGGAATATCAAGAACGAATGGTTCATCCAGTCCGGTTGCAATTACAACAGCGTTAAAATCATTGAGAAGATTTTTCGGTCTGTTTACAATCGTGTTTTTATGAAAAGTAATTTTCCCGAGACTGAATAAAAAATCAATGTCGGATTGAAGAATCGATTTACTCAGCCTTTCATCAGGAATTAAGTTACACATGCCACCCGGTTTATCACCCTTATCATAAATCGTCACCTGAATTCCTTCCTGAGCAAGAACTGCTGCGGCGCTTAATCCTGCGGGACCGCTTCCAACAACGGCAACTTTTATATCACTTTCATCCGGAGCAATAAAATCAGGCATTTTATCAAACTCTTTTGCTTTTTGAATTATTGTCGCCTGAACCGCGGGAATATTTATCGGATGATCCAGCAATTCACGAGTACATGCTTTCATACAGAAAGTGTCAGGGCACACAACGCCACACACTCCTCCCAAGGGATTTTTACTCAGTATAAGAGAAGCCGCTCTTTTAAAATCCTGGGGCTGACCTTTTTTTGCCGCCATGATAAAATCCGCGGGTGAACATTGCGAAGGGCAAGCGTACATGCAGGGTTTCTCTGCGCAATAAATACATCTGTTGATTTCCAGTTTAAACTGCGCATCAGTCAGTAATCTTTTTTTCATAATTCTTCCGTATCATTTTTACGAGATTATTTATCCCCCTCGTATAACATCATCAATACTTTCTCCGGTGTAAACGGCGCGTTATATTTGATTTTCAAATCAGGTTTAAAAGATTTCATGGCGTTTATAATGGCAAAATAAGTTCCTATCCCATACATAAAGGGTGGTTCGCCGATAGCTTTTGAATTGAATGGTCCGGCGGAGTTTTCAGGATTCTGGTAGAAATCAATTTCAATATTTTTCGCCGCTGAAAAAATGTCAGGTACTTTATAGGTAGAAAGCGCGTTGCTTAAAAGTTTTCCGTTATCGTCATGTTTAATTTCTTCCATGGTCATCCATCCAATTCCCTGAACAAGCGCGCCCTCAGTTTGACCTCTGTCGATTTTTTGATTAAGACTAACTCCGTAGTCATGAACAATTTTTACATTATCAATTTCATAAGTGCCGCGTAAACAATCAACTGTAGCTTCAGTTATCGCTGTTCCTACAACATGATATGCAAAAGCATCACCTTTCTCAGTCCGCCTGTCGAAAAATATCTGCGGTGTTGCATAAAAAGCATGTGCGGATAAATTAATCCTCGACAGATAAGCCGAACTCACAAGTTCATCCCATTTTAATTCGGTAGGTTGCTGCTTCAGATAAACAGTTTCATTCTCAATATCAACGTCTTCAAAATTCGCGTCAAGCAATTCGGCAGCTTTGTTGAGCATTCTGGTAAGGATGTGTTCGGCTGCAATTTTCGCCGCGTTACCGTTCATGTCAGCCCCGCTGCTCGCGGCAGTAGGTGAGGTATTCGCGTTGCGTGTTGTGTTTGTGTAATCGATTTTTATTTTATCCATCGAAATGGAAAATACTTTTGCCACAACAGCTTTAATTTTATCGTTAACGCCCTGTCCCATTTCAACCGCGCCTGTGCTTACGTAAATACTGCCGTCACTGTAAACATGAATGAGTGCAGAGGCCTGATTTAAGAAGGTGGAAGTGAATGAAATTCCAAAACAAACCGGCATCAGAGATAAACCTTTTTTCAGATAATAATTTTCCCTGTTAAATTTCTCTGCTTCCAACTGCATCTGTTTATAATTATAAATTTCACGACAACGGTCAAAGCAGGTTGCTGCGTGGTTATCTTTTGTTTTCATTCCATAGGGAAATGTATCATCCTGCTGAATAAGATTTTTTCTTTGAATATCTTCAACGGGAATATCCATTATTCGCGAGGCTTCATGAATAGCGCTTTCGATAACAAACATTGCCTGGGGTCCGCCGAAACCGCGAAACGCCGTGTTGGGAGTTAGATTCGTACGACAACTGTTCGCAGTAGCTTTCACGTTTGGAATGAAATAACTGTTTGTCGTGTGAAAAAGTGTTCGTTCAAGAATTGCAGTTGAAAGATCAGCCGATGCGCCAGCGTTCTGATAAAAATTAACCTCATAAGCCAGGATTTTACCCTCTTTTGTCAAACCGATTTTATAATCGGATGAGTAGGGATGGCGTTTGCCTGTTTGTTTAATATCCTCACCGCGTTTCAAAATTATTTTAACAGGATGATTTAATTTAAAAGCTGCCAGCGCGCTCATTGCCGCCCAGGGAGTTGCCTGATCTTCTTTTCCGCCGAATCCGCCGCCGAGCCGCAACACTTCAACTTCAATTTTATGCATAGGCAAATTCTGAATCCATGCAATGGTTTTTTGAACTGCTGTAGGTGATTGTGTTGATGAAATTACTTTTAGTTTGTTTTCTTCGATGGGTATTGAGAGTGCGCTCATTGTTTCAAGATATAAATGTTCCTGAGCGCCCGAATCAACCCGTCCTTCAACAATGTTATCACACTCACTCCACGATTCATTAATATCGCCGATTGAGAAAGTTCGCGGCGGCGCTATTAAAGAATTGATTTCATAAGCTATTCGCGGATCAGTTATCGCAGGTTTTTCGTTATACTTTATTTTAATTAATGAACGAGCTTTTCTTGCCAACTCTGAAGTCTCTGCGACAATAATCGCTATCGGCTGACCAATGTAATGAACTTCGTTTTCAGCAAGTAAAGGTTCATCTTTTATGATATTGCCGATTTCGTTGATCCCCGGAATATCCTGTGAAGTGAATACTTTTATTACACCAGCGTATTTTTCCGCTTCGGAATAATCAACATTTATAATGTTGCCATGACTTATCGATGAAGTGAACACGGCGGCATAAAGTGTTCCGACCGGAACTGTCAGGTCATCAACAAACTTTGATTTCCCCTGAACGTGTAATGTAATATCATCCTGTTTCATATCAGTTTCTCCGGTTTTATTTCATCCTTAAACAGAGAAATGAAATGAGCATAAATTAATTGCCTGAGCAGCAGACTTTTATATTTTTTGGAACCGCGAATATCCGAGATTGGCAAAATTTCTTTCAGACACAATTCAGCAGTTTCTTTTACGGTTTGTTCATTCACTTCTTTTCCAACAACATTTTTTACGAGTGAGAAATATTTCGGTACCGGTGAAACTCCACCTGCAGAAACTGAAATATCTTTTATAATACTTTTCTCTGTTACGATTTTAATTGCCGTATTAACTGACGCAATGTCGAGTCGTTCTCTCTTTGATACTTTTTCAAAATTAATTTTCGTATTAGGAGAAGGATTTTCAAATCTGAGCCATTTTATGAGTTCATCAGGAGTTTTATTCAATTTCTTATAATCGAGGAAAAAGTCTTTCAGGGGAATAATCCTTTCCTGTCCGTTTTGCATTAAACATATTTCAGAATCGAGAGCGAGAAAAAATACCGATAAATCGCCGATGGGTGACGCATTAACCAGATTGCCGCCGAGTGTCGCCATATTCCTTATCTGAGTTGAGGATATAAGATGAAATTTATTTTTTATCTCAGGCAGAATTTTCTCAAGTTCCTTTGAATGATAAATATCCGTTACTGTCGCTGATGCGAGAATGTAACAATTGTCCTCTTCGATTTTTATTTTATCGTCCATAAGGGTTGTATTAACAAAATAAAGTCTGTAATCAACAACTTCTTCATCCTTCTGAACGACAAGGTCTGTTCCGCCTGCAGCAACTACTTCATTATTTTTAATCTCTGAAACAGCCGGTGGAATTTCGTTCAAACGTTTTTCAATATTAACAAAATAACGGGGAAGAACTTTCCATTCTGCAAGTTTTGAAATTCTGTCGGTTGAATGGAGTAACTCATCGGTTTTATTTTCAAGAAGTGTTGATAATTCTTTTGCTGCGCGCTTAATTGATGAATAACCCGTGCAACGACAGATATTTCCATCAAGTGAAAGTATCATATCATCATAACTAAAATTTTCACAAGACAGCAGATATCCCGTAATCGATACCAAAATTCCCGGTGTGCAGTAACCGCACTGACTGGCATGTTCATCAACAATACATTGCTGAAGGGGGGTGAGTTGATCCTGATTAAGTCCTTCGATTGTAACAATGTGTTTGCCGTGAATTTCACCCAGCAGCAGAAGGCATGAAGTCGTGGTGCGGTAAAAAAGTTGACTATTTATTTTTTCGCCCAGAAGAACTGTGCAGGCTCCGCAGTCGCCCTCGCGGCAGCTTTCTTTGGTACCTTTCAGATTTTTATCGTTCCGAATAAAGTCAAGGACCCTGTATCCCGCGGGTTTATCTGTGGATATCAGCTCGTCGTTTAAGATAAAACTGAGCATATTATCCTCTAATTGTAAGTCATTCCACAAAAGAACAAAACCTGTCGCACTTATATACTTTGCGTGACAGGCTCGTAAAATATACAACTTATAACCGTAAAGGGAAAGTGACTTTTGAGCTTTGGAAATGAGGAATGAAAACTGAATTCTTATTCCGCAGAAATAATATTCAAAAATAACTTTGTGCCTTTGAGTCTTGGTGGCAAATGTTTGTAGAATTATTTATCGCCACTAAGGCACCAGGACACAAAGTAAATTAACATAATTAACTAAAAGACAGAAAGCCTCAAGTAATCTCGGCAATATCCTAGCGAGGTTTAGGATTGTATTAAATAAACGAAAATGGTACACAAGACTGGTGAATGGTTTATCAGCCTGATACCCTAGTTTAACAAGGTATGAAACTTTGCCACAAATCAATATGGATTACGATTATTATGATTTTTGATTTTCTATAAAATATTTCTCTTACTTGCCTTGAATGAATTTCATCAGGAGTAAAAAGAAGTATAGTGATCGAGCAAATTTCGAATCACCTTTTGATATTGGCTTCCGTGTTTTTTAGCAATTTCTTTAAAGAATGTAATGCTTGATTTACTGAGATTGAGAGTCACCTTGACAGTATTTTCCTTAAAAACCAGCTCGTTAGGTTTAGGTAAAAAATCTTTGATGATTTCTAAATCGCCTATTTTTTCATTGCTGTATTTTATTTTCTTTTTCATATATCTGTTTTCCTTTCCGCCAGTAACCGGCGCCAATGATTCTTATTTTATTATTTCTATATGTAAACCGAACTGTCACAATATTATCATCAATTTTACCGAAGCAATAAAACCTTTCTTCATCTTCACTATGTTCCAAATCTCTGGCAATGATTCTTTTTGAATCAGTAAAAGCATATTGCGCTTCTTCAAAAGAAATGTTGTGTTTCTTTTGATTCAACTTATTTTTGTAATCATCCCATTCAAATGAAACAGCTTTTGTCAAACCACGATCTCATTTTTTCTTTATAAATATACATACTTAGATATGGCTTATCAACCATATTAATATTGTAAGTTAGCGAGAAACAGGTGTTTTGCCGCTAAGGCACCAAGGCGCAAAGAAGTCGTTTTGGAGAACTTACGTCTTCTGGGACAAGTGATTAATTGGAATCTTTTAAATTTCCTCCCAAAGCTTTATAACTATACTCAAATAATGGGATAAAATCTTTTACTTTTGTTTTGCCTGGTTCGATGTTAAAAATCGCGCGATTCTTTTCTTCATCATATTTTGACGGTTTAAAGTTTAGTTTGCGTAAATCAGCTTTCGATATTTTAAATAAAAACGCGAATGATTTTGTACCCAACCACTGCACTCTGAACGCATTAAAAAAACCCGACTTAAACGCACATTGATAAGCATTGAATTTTGTATCAAGGCTCCATCCCTTTGTTTTTATGATTTTCTCAACATCAGAGATGTATTGTAAAAAATAATCAACACTTTTTTTATTTCTTTTACTTTTGTAATATGTTTCATCATACTCGCGCAGACCTTTAACCGGTCGGATTTTATAATTTTTCACATCAGCTTCAAGTTTATTCACCATTAAGATTTGATTCTCATCTTCAATCCATCTTTTAATCTCAACTAAATCAACCGGGTAATTAATTCTTTCAACAAATTCTAAAGTTGATCTCGATATAGAGGGCGCAATGATTAATATTCTGACTTCAGGATATTCCCAGTTAATTTCAACTTCCTCAGGTTTTTCATTTAATTCAAGCCAAAGAGATTTTATTGAATCAGGATTTGTTTCAGCCCAAATTGCATATTCCAAAACCTGAGGAATTATTGATGCATCAACACTTTTATTTTTCATTTCAAGAATACAAATTGAACCGTCAGCATCTATTCCGATTATATCAGGAATTCCCGACTTGTTTCCGCCCCTTATTTGCCTTTTGATTAATGTAATTTCACCTAATAATTCCGGCGTACCAAAAACAGTTTTTTCAAATTCTTCTTCCGTTTTAAAAGGACTCTCGAGAAGACTAATTATTTTGTCCTTTTTCCTCCAAAATAAATTTGCCATTTAAACCCCTGATAAACTAATGTTCACTTTCACTCTTTCCCCGCCCAATATAAAATTATTCACTCCGAAAGTAAATCGGAAAAGTTGTTCGTACTTGTACGATAATGAGGAAATGTAAAAAATAATTCGCGTGAATCTGCCGAATCGGTGTAACCTGTGTGCTATTAAAAAGGGCTCAAACGAGCCCTGTGGAATTACAAAAGTTTGAGAAGCTGTTCTTTCCAGCGTTGGTAAGTTTCAACGTACTGAGATTTTTTGTTCGATGGCGAAATCTTTCTGACAACTTTCAGCGAGCCGAATGCTTCGCCAAATGATTTATAAACACCCGCACCTACACCGGCGCCACGAGCCGCACCCTGCGAACCATCGGTATTATAAATTTCGATTTCAACATTGCATGTGTCGGCAAAAGCTTCACGGAATAACGGACTGAGAAACATGTTCGCATCACCGGCTCTCACAAGGTTAACATCAAGACCCATATCCTTCATTATTTCAACGCCGTAATTAAAAGCGAAAACTATTCCTTCCTGAGCGGCGCGTATCATGTGTTCTTTTTTATGACGGTTAAAACTAATTCCCGTGAACTGCGCTTTAACATCCTTGTTGCTTAAACTTCTTTCAGCGCCGTTGCCATAAGGAAAGGCAAGTAATCCTTCAGCTCCGACTGGAGTATTCGCTGCAAGGTCATTCAGTTCGGGATAATTATATTTTCCGGTAAGCATTTCATTCTTCAGCCAGTTATAAAGAATTCCCGTACCGTTAATGCAAAGTAAAACACCCTTCAGAGGATTTTTCGAAGTGTAATTAACATGCGCGAAAGCATTTACTCGCGATTCGTTATCATAAGCATTCAAATCAGTAATCCCGTAAACAACGCCCGAAGTACCGGCTGTTGCTGCAATTTCACCTTTGTTCAAAACGTTCAGTGAAAAAGCATTGTTCGGCTGATCACCTGCACGGTAAGCAACTTTAATGCCCGGTTTTAAACCAAGTATTTTTGCAGCTGATTCATTGAGTTCACCCTGATTACTGAATGTGGGAAGCACTTCTGGCAGAAGATTTTTTTCAATGCCGTAGTGTTTTAGTAATTCATCGGCAATTCTATCTTCCTTAAAATTCCAAAAAATCCCTTCACTTAATCCTGAAGCTGTTGTGCATATTTCACCCGTAAGCCTCATAGCGATATAATCTCCGGGCAGCATAGCTTTATAAATTTTTTCATACACCGCCGGTTTATTTTCTTTCACCCATTTTAATTTTGAAGCTGTAAAGTTACCGGGTGAATTGAGATAATTAGCGAGACAAAAATCTTTTCCCATCTCACTAAACGCTTTATCGCCTATTTCAACCGCACGACTGTCGCACCAGATAATCGAGGGATGAAGTACCTGCTGGTTTTTATCAACAACAACGAGTCCGTGCATTTGATATGAAATTCCGATAGCCTCTATTTCATAATTTTTATCCGATAATTTTGAGTGAAGTTTTGCAGTTGCTTTAACGAGATTATCCCACCATAAATCGGGATGTTGTTCTGCCCACCCTGCTTTTATTGCGTC
>CAZEXO010000054.1:16480-19350 GCA_964516545.1 uncultured Melioribacteraceae bacterium | reverse complement strand
ATATTTCGAAACCAGGCTCATTAAAATCGGCTGAATAAATCCCGCACCTACTCCCATAAATACCAATATCAACGCAATTCCTGTAAAGTTGATTCCGAAAGGAATGGCAGCCAAACCTAACGCCAGAATCAGTGTACTTAACGAAATTAATCTTTTTTCGCCAACTTTATTGGTAATAATTCTTATCAGGCCTCCCTGGACAATCGCTCCTGTTATACCCATTATCGCGTATAAATAACCGGTTTGCCGGTCAGAAAAATGATAAATTTTGCTGCTTAACAAGGCAAATGTTCCGTAAATATTCGCTATGGAAAAAATCACTATAAAAAATAACAACATCAATAAATTTAAAGTCGGCGTCTGAATGACGTCTTTCATTAATTTCAAATCCATTATATGTACTTTCATTTCCCGGAGCGGCTCGGTAAACGCGCGGGATTCGCGAAGAAATATCGCAGCAAATATAAATGCAAGAAAAGAAAAAACAGCACTTGCCAAACCTGCATAAACATACCCGTATTCAGCCAGCCACCCTCCGATAAGGGGACCAAAAACAAATCCGGTACCAAAAGCGGCTCCAATTACTCCCATGCCTTTTGATCTTTCCTCGGGTTTTGTTATGTCGGCAATGTAAGCCTGAGCAACTCCTATGTTACTTCCTCCAAATCCGGCGAGAATTCTTGATATTAACAACAGCAGAAATGAATCCGAAAAACTAAATAAAATGTATGAAACAGAAGTAATAAGAGAAGTTATCACTATTATCGGTCGTCTGCCAATTCTGTCTGATATTCTGCCTAAAACGGGATTAAAAAGGAACTGGACTAACGAATAAACTCCTACAATTACGCCTATCCCCGTTTCACTTACATCCAGTTCGTTAGATGCAAAGGTAGGAAGAATAGGAATCACGATACCGAAACCCATCAAATCAATAAATACAGCAACAAAAATCACAGATAACGAAGCTTTTTTATTCATTTAGTCACTACACAAATTTAAGGTGCTAAACATAAACAAATTATGCCAGACATGCTTAATCGAATGTTTCGTTATCAACTCTAATTCTGTTAAATAAGTTTAACACGTAGGGTTTAGAAGATGATTTACGAAATGTCTTAAGACAGTCTGAATAACTCTCTTTCATTTGAGTGAGGTCTTTTTCTGTGAGAAAAGACAATATGCTTTCGCTAAAAGCCATTTCGGATGGGAGAATAATAAATTCTTTTTTCGTATTTCTCAATCCTTTAAACACCCAAGTAGGTATGAAATTGATAGATGTAATTTGTGTTTTACCCGATTTTACCTCTTTATCAATAGTGAAATTCAAAATCGCCCCGGCATCATTATAACGCCATCGTTGGTTAGAAATAAAATTTCCCATTGAATAAACGACAAAACCGGAATCGAGAGATGCATTATTTGTCTTGAAAAATTCAATCGGCTGAAGCCTGTGAGGATGTCCACCAATAATTATATCTGCTCCCGCCTCGATAGTTGTTTTTACGATTGAAATTTGCTGACTATCAGGTTCGTTCTTGTCCTCGGTTCCAAAATGATAACATACAATAATCAAATCCGGTTTTTCCAGTTTTGCCGTGGTGATATCATTTTTAACTTTTTCGGGATCCAGTTTTCTTAAAATATACTCATGATTCTGAGGAAAACCATTGTTTGATATTTGAGTATATGCCAAAAAAATTATTTTTATTCCGTTCACCTCGATGGGTCTGAAATAATTCCTATCTTCATGATTTTGGGATGATCCCCTGCAAAACAATCCTCTTTTTTCAATTTGCTGCATAGTTCTTTTAGCGGCATTGATTCCCATATCAAGAATGTGATTATTCGCAGTCAGTAAAAGATCGAACCCGGCGTACTTCAAAGCTCCGATCAATGTGTCAGGTGAATTAAAAGTCGGGTAACCCTGATATTTGATTGATTCACCGCCGCATACTGTTTCAAAATTGGCGATGGCAAAATCGGCTTTTTCAACGTACTTCTTTATTTCATTGAAAGAGGAATTAAAATTATAACCACCGTCATCAGTTTGTGAATAAACAAGCTGGGGTGTATGACACATAATATCTCCTACAACAGAAATAGTCGCAGTTTTCAGATTGTATGATTCCCTTTCAACCTGGGCGGCGATGTTTGTAAAGAAGAAAAAAACTATTGGTAATATTTTCAGAGTTGTAATATTCATAAAAAAAAAAGGCCGGACTATTAAAATGTAATCCAGCCTAAGAACCAATTCAATTTGTTAATTTACTCAGCTTTTTCTTTACGCTGAATTTTAAGGTCTTGTACTTCATTACGCATGTCCTGAGCGAGTTTTTTCAATTCGCTAAGACCTTTTCTAACTCGTGTACCGGCAGCAGCCTGACCTTTTTCGTAAAACTTTGTTACATCGGGTTCAAGACTCTTCAAGAACTCGATCATTGCTTGATATTTCTCACTCATGTAAAACCTCCTATTAAGTTTGTTTCGAGTGTGTTAAATTGAATTATCCAGAACAATTTCAGCTATGTCTCTTACTGCAATTTCCTCATTTTTATTAAATGTTTTAAGTCCGTCTTCCATCATAGTCATACAAAACGGGCATGCAGAAGCAATCATATTGGCGCTAGTAGAAATCGCTTCCCGCGTTCTTTCTTCGTTTATTCTGGAACCAAGAGTTTCTTCCATGAACATCCGCCCGCCTCCGGCTCCACAGCAAAATCCTTTACTTTTACTCCTCGTCATTTCAACAAGGTCAATTCCTTCAATTTGAGTCAAAGAACGTCTTGGCGCTTCATAAATACCATTATATCGACCAAGATAACAAGAATCATGATAAGTTACCTTAATTTTTTTACCTTTATCTTTTA
>CAZEXO010000054.1:0-16470 GCA_964516545.1 uncultured Melioribacteraceae bacterium | reverse complement strand
TCTGTATGATGGATAACCTCAAAATTCCCCTTGAAATAAGGATATTCATTTTTAATAGTATTATAACAATGTGGACAAGCAGTAATAATTTTTCTTACATTATAATTATTCAGAGTTTCCACATTTTCCTGAATTAACATTTGCGCTAAATATTCATTTCCAAGTCTTCTTGCCGTGTCTCCATTGCATTTTTCTTCACTTCCAAGAATTCTGAAACTAATATTAGCTTTTTGAAGCAATTTTGCAATAGCCACGCTCACTTTTTGATATCTTGCATCAAATGACCCCGCACAGCCAACCCAGAATAAATATTCACATTCAGAGTTTTCCGCCATGGTTTTTACACCCAAATCTTTCGCCCATTCTGCTCTATCCTGGGGATTAAATGCCCAAGGCGAGAAATTAGTTTCAAGATTTTTAAATACACTATTCAATTCAGGTGGAAATTGTGAATCCATAAGAACAAGATTCCTTCTCATATCTACAATTGAACTCACATGTTCAATCGTAACCGGGCATTCCTGCATACAGGCCATGCATGTTGTACAAGACCAGAGTTCATCGGGTGAGATGTAAGAATTTACGAGAGCTTTATTCAATAATTCGGCATTACCTGTTTCACCGGAAATAATAAGCGGTGCTTTTTCTACCAATCTTTCTCTTATGTTCTCAATTATTTTTCTCGGCGATAATGGTTTTCCGGTTTGAGCCGCTGGACAGACAGAGGTACATCTTCCGCATTCCGTGCATGTTAGACCATCAAGAAGTTGTTTCCAGCTAAGATGTTCAACATCAGCCACACCAAACTGCTCGGCATCTTCTTCATCCAAATTGATTGATTTGAGTGCAGCGTTTTTATTATCCAAAGACGAGAAATATACATTAGGAATTGAAGTAAAAACATGAAGATGTTTGGAATATGGCAGAAAATTCATAAACCCAAAAATCACAAGAATATGCGCCCACCAAAATATTTCATAGGCAAGAAATGCTTTTGAATCAGGCCCGCTGAAAAAATACGGACTCAGGAATTCTGAAAGAGGTCTTACTTCGTAAGGCTTTAGCTGAAATCCATTCTGAGCAATTAACGCCATGTTCTGACCGAGCATTGTAACTACAACCGCCAGAATTAAAGTAAGAACAATAGCGGCATCCAGTTTCTCTTTTGTACTTCCTTGTAGTCTGTCAACTTTTATAATAAATCTACGCATGAGAGCGAATAATACCGCTCCACCAACCAGTAAAACAAACAAATCCTGAATGAATGTTATTGCAGAATAAATAATTCCTAAAAACTCCAGGTTGAACGGGGAATAAAATCCCTGTATAATTGTTTCGGCAACTGTAAAAAGAAATAATACGAATCCCCAGAAAATTAAAAAATGAATAATACCTGCAACCGGTTCGCGCAATAATTTACTCTGTCCAAAAGCAATTTTTGCAACATTCAAAATTCTTTTACCGGGATTATCAAATCTGTTTTCCTTCTGCCCGACTAAAAGATAACTGTAAAGTTTTTTGATATTGAAGAACAAAAAACCGAATGCTGCAACAAAGACAAAGATAAAGACAAAATTTTTCACTTCCATTAGTATTTAATTCCGTTATTGGTTGATATTGTTTAAAAGGTCATTTCTTTGACCAGCAACAGATATACAGTTCGGATATCCGTTCCCTCAAACGGTTTGAGATTCTAAGTTAATATCCTATTATTCCGATTTGTGAATTGTTGTTCCTAATTACAAAATCTATGATAACTATTCATCCCCCTGATCAACAATTCAAATAAATTCTCACACAATAACGACTTGCAGAGTATTATTTATATCCAAAAGTTGAGCGGTCGGTTCTAAATATGCTTATTACTGCCTGAAAAGTCAAGAATTTACTCCAAATCGGTTTTCTAAATTCAATACCGTGATATCAGTTTTTATATTTAATCTTTTTTTGTAACTTTTACCTCGAAATGCCAGTGATTAGTTTTTTTAGGATAGATGAAAAATATATTAGTTATTCCTTCGATTGATATAAAGGACGGTAAAACTGTAAGGGTTGTCCAGGGGATTCCCGAAGTAAACAGCAAAGAATATAATAACAACCCAATTGAAATGGCGATGATTTGGCGGGCTGAAAATGCAAGGTGTATTCATGTTGTTGATTTTAACGCTTCGCAGCAGGGGTCTCAGAAAAATTTCGAGATCGTTAGAAAGATTTGTGAAGCGGTTGTGATTCCGATTGAATATGGCGGCGGAATAAGGACGTTTGAAGACGTAAAAAAATTACTTGACCTTGGTGTTTACAGAGTTGTAATTGGAACTATGGCGCATAAAAATGAGGTTGATTTTACTAAAGCGCTTGAAATTTACGGAAGCAGAAGAATCATAGCGGCAGTTGATGTAATTGATGATCAGGTTTTTATTGGCGGAAGACTTGAAAGTTCAGGAAAGAATGTAATCAATATAGCAAAATGGTTTGAATCAAAGGGCATCGAAAGACTTATTGTTACAGATGTTAAGAAAAACGGAATGTTATCGGGACCAAATATAGACTTATCAAAAAGAATTGCCGAAAATACTAACTTAAAAGTTACTATTTCCGGTGGAATAAGCGGTTTCGATGATTTAATGAAAATTCAAAATGCTGGTGTGAACGGAATTGATTCTGTTATTATCGGCAGAGCATTATACGAAAATAGATTTCCCTGCCAAAAAATCTGGCGGGTAGCCGAATCCGGAATATTTAATTGAGGTAATCTCAATGCAAAATAATTCTCAAATTTTCAGAAACAGTAGTTTTTGGACTAATCTATTTAAAAATCCAACAGAGAAACGAGAGTTGAAAGATATTATTAATTCAATTCCGGCGTTCAGCAAACTTTCGAAAACGCAGACAAAAAATCTCATTGATCTGACACATAACAGGTTTTATGAAGCTGGTGAGTATATTTTTCATCAGGGCGATCCCGGGATCGGTTTATATATTATTCAGGAAGGCGAGGTTAGGATAACCCAAACGACACCGGATAATATTCAATATGATTTAGTAAAATTCGGGAGAGGAGAATTTTTCGGCGAGATGGCTCTTCTCGATAATTCCAAACGTTCTGCTTCTGCTATTGCCGTCAAAGATACAAGTCTGACTGTGCTCTTTAAGCCAGATCTTGATGATTTTATAAACAGATATCCCAAAGTTGGTATTGAAATTTTACGTGGGATGGCAAAAATTTTAGCGGCAAGATTACGGAATATAAATCAGGAATATCTTGCTCTATATGTGAGGTTAACTGAAAATAATTAGGAGGAATTATGTACTCCGTTAAAAAGATACTCGTTCCAATTGATTTTTCAGATTTTTCAATCAACGCACTTCGTTATGCTGTTAATTTTGCTGAACATTTCAAATCAAAAATTATTCTTGTTTATGTGGTTGAACCTGCGGTTTATCCTGCTGATTTCAGTATGGGTCAGGTTTCAATTCCCGCGATGGATGTTGATATGACAAATCGCGCCAGAGAAGAACTAACCAAACTAGCCAAATCCGAGTTCATGGGAATTGTCGAAACTGAAATCATAATTAAATCGGGTAAACCTTTTGTTGAAATAATCGAAACTGCCTCAGAAAAAGATATCGATTTAATCATCATCGCGACCCATGGGCACACTGGTGTGGAACATTTGTTATTCGGCAGTACCGCTGAAAAAGTTGTGCGAAAAGCGCCTTGTCCCGTTCTTACTCTTCGTGAACCGTTAAAAGGATTTAAATTTACCGGTCAGGTATAAATTGCACAACTCATGTTTTGAGCCGGATGAATCGCTGCAAAATATTCTTTCGGATAATTTTTCCGGAAGTGAGAAATTATTATCGAAGATTAATAATTATCTTCACCTGAATATTCATCGCTATCGTGAATTTAGTCCTATTCTTGATTTGATAAAAAAACAGACACGTGATTTCCCGGTCATTCAAGACTATCTTGAAGAACTGAAAAGTATTTTGCATGAAGAAAATGCTATCTCTGATAAGTTTTTTATTGATCATCAAAAATCAGTAGATAATGCTTACGATAACCTTTATTCGGAATTAAGAAAAATTACACCTAATCAATGCACAATCATGACATTATCAAACAGCGCAACTGTTAGAGCGATACTCAGACTCCTTTACAAAAACAATTACAATATGAAAATAATTGTATGCGAATCACGCCCGAAGCTTGAGGGAAGAATTTTAGCGGAGAATTTATCAGCATCCGGGATAATTACAAACCTTATAATCGAAGCAGATATTCCAAACTATTTACCCGAATGCAATTTTGCCTTAATCGGTGCTGATAAAATTTTACCCGATGGAAGCGTTGTTAATAAAAGAGGTTCAAGACTGTTGGCGTTATTATGCAAAGTATATTCAATCGCCTTTTACGTTGTTTCCCGAAAAAATAAAATTACTGGTGAAACGGTATTCACCGAAAACGAAAAACCTAAGAATGAAATTTGGGATACCGACAATGTTTCAATAGTGATGAAAAATTTATATTTCGAAGTGGTTGAAAAAGAGCTAATTTCCAAACTGATTATCAGTTAAACAAAATGGATGAAGAACATGGCTGAGAAAAAAGAAATTTTAATTTTCCCCGAAACCAAAGAATCAAAAAAAATATTCGATTCTTTCATCTCGCAGGGAGATTCGTATATCCAATTCGGGGAAAAAAATGAAGAAGGATTGAAAAAATTATCCAGTCAGAATTTCGATCTCATCATTGTGGAAATAAATAAGCCTCTCATTTCGGAGATATCTTTCATTGAATCCATACATTCGCTGGAAAATAATCTTCCCATCGTAATTGTTTCGGAATATTTTCGCGACACAAAAGATGTTTTATTTGCCGACACAGCATATAATTATATCCCTAAACCTCTCACGATGGATAAACTTTCCGAGACCGTTCAAAAAGCGCTTGAAGAAACACGTATATTAAAAGAGACTCATGAAGAACAGGTGAAAATAAAATCCGTATTCGAGAATAAAAAACTATCCATACTTTATGAAATTTCGAAAAAGATTCATTCACTGAATGATCTAGACAAACTTTTAAAAACACTTATTGATTACGCTAAGGATATAATAGGCGCTGAGCGGGCAACGGTTTTTATGATTGATAAAAGTACTAATGAATTATGGTCAAGAATCGGAACGGGAATTAATAAACGCGAGATCAGATTCAACAAAACCAAAGGGATTGCCGGAAAGGTAGTAGCGACCGGAAAATATATTTTAACATCCGATCCCTATTCTCATCCTGATTTTAATCAGGAGTTTGATCAAAAGTCAGGTTTCAAAACGAGAAGTCTTCTCTGTGTTCCGATGTTTAATATTCAGGGAAGAATAACCGGCGCTTTCCAGGTAATCAATAAACTTGAAGGTGATTTCACTGAAGAGGATATTGAATTCCTCGAAGCACTTTCTTCAAATGCGTCTATTTCAATTGAGAATAGCACCCTTCAGGAAGAAAAGATGAAAAAGATTGAAGAGATGCATTTGTTATTTGATGAGTTAAAAAATTCTCAAAAAGAGTTAATTATAAAAACCCGCTCTTCCACGGTTGAAAAAATTATAAAGATATTCCAGGAAGCAAAAAACAGCAGAGCTATGAGTTTAGCTCTGACAAAAGGAAAATCTCTCGTTGCGGGAAATAAAGAAGCTGAAAATCAAATCGATAAAATCGGAGAAGTGCATAACAAGATACTCGAAATCATTGAGGATTATCTGAATAAAATGATCATAAAATAATTCTATTTTCTCTCTTCAAGTTTTTTAATAGCGGTTTCAGCCAGAAAAGCCTCATGGGTATCAGGATGTTTTTCAACTAATGTTTTCCAGTATTTTAACGCCGAACTTAAATCACCTTTCGCGTTGCTGATCGCGCCAAGATTATACATCGCAACTGTATTATCCGGGTCATAACTTAAAACTTGTTTTACGATCTTTTCAGCAGTGCCATATTCTTTGTTGTTATAATGAATTACACCAATAGCAAAATTAACGTCTGTTCTTTTCGAATCATAAGTCAGTATCTTTTTATAAAGCTCCATCGCTTCAACGGTATTATGAGCCATATATTGCAAATCAGCAAGTTCTTTCATGGAGGCAGTGTCGGTCGGACTCGATTCCAATTTTGATCTTAACTCAGCGATTTTCTGTTTGAACTTTTCCGAGACATTGTCTTTTGACGGCATATCTGCTTGCACATCACCCAAGTTTCGATGAATATCATCGTCGGGCAATCTAGAATGAGGATTATTCGTATCAGTAACTGCCTGGTTGGAACCCTGAGCTAAGTATATAATCAATATAACCGCAACGATAAAAATACTCAGGTAAATTGTTATAGGACTGAATTTCATATAATCTCCATTTTAGCTAAAAACATTAACCTAAATATTAACCGAACTGTTCCCTATCGGTAAGAAATATTCCGAATATTAAGCAGAATTACGGCTGACAAGTTATAAAGCCTGAAGAGTGATAATGAAAAGTTTTCTTATTCAGCGAACATTTTGAATTGTTCATAAAGCTCAACCGCCTGAGAGAATTCGAAGCGTGTTCTGATCAGAAAGGCATCATCGCGTTTTGCAGCCGGTGGTTCATCTTCCCACTCCATATTCGAGTTGAATACTTTGTTGGTTTTTGTATCAATAATTCCCCATTTCTTCTCTCCCTTTTTATGGGATTTAAGAACAAGATGTATATGTCCGTCAAGGGCAAATCGTAATCCTAAATCAAACCACTGGGCTTTTTCTTCAACTGTCATAGAATAAACTTATTATTATTGTTATTGCATATAATCGAAATTTAGTCCGCCAAATTTAGTAAAATTGTCTTCCTTTCTGCATATTTTTTTCAATCTAACCGGATAAATTCGATTCTAAAATTTCCTGCGTTATCTGATGATGACTCCCCTGCCACTTTATCTCACCGTTTTTATCCAACCAGATTAATTGAGGAGATTCATGTTTTATTCCGAATTTGTCGGAAATAAAATTACTCAGAGTCCGGGCAGTGATTACATTAACTTTCAGGATTTTGAGCGGAATATTTTCATGAATTTTCTTTATCCACAAAGTGATTACTTTGTCAGCTACAAAACTAATTGTGCATCGTGGACTATACTTAAAAATAATCAGTTCGTTTTTGCCCTGAGATGAATCTAAATGATTACTTAATTCCTCTTCTGAATTTATTTCTGTTATTTGTTTCATTCCTAACTTACTCCAAAACAGGTAACCCTTCCATTTCCATAATTTTCAAGGCATTTGTTGTTGGACAGGGTCCTGAGTATAAATTGTATGTAAAGACCATTTTACCATAACTAATCTCTTCTCTGAAATGGTAGTTCTTAATTTCAGGATGATCATCTGCCAGCCTTGTTAATTCCAGATCATGCGTAGCAATAATACCCGCTGCGTTTTTTTTCAATAATTCTTTAACATAAGCCTGACTGCCTTTGAGCCTCTCTATATTATTTGTTCCTTTAAATATTTCATCAATTAGAAAGAGTACCGGCATTTTACTTTTACCATTGAGTTCGTTTAATAACTCTTTCAGCCTTTTTACTTCCGCGTAGAAATACGAAATCCCGTCAACAACCGAGTCCGTAACATTAATACAGGTAAATACTTTCATTAGATGCAGAGTAAAGGATTTGGAGTCAACTGGCGCACCCGAATATGATAACAAAACATTAATTCCTATTGTTCTCAAAAAAGTACTTTTGCCCGACATATTCGAGCCTGTAAAAATGAGGAGATGATTATCTGCTCTGATTTCAAAATCATTTTCTATCTTTACTTCATCGGGAATGAGGGGATGACCAAGAGATTTTGCTTCGAGTAAATAGTTATTCTCTTTTGGATTCTCAATAAAGTCCGGGAAATTATATTCAGGATTCAGATAGGCAAAATTAGCTAATGAATTATACGCGTCCAGTTGGTACCAGATGTTAAGCCAGGAATCAAATTTCTCCGAAATTTTATTTTTACAAATTTCTGTTTTATATCCGATAAAAAAATCCATGGGAAAAATCAGAATAATCAGAAACCATAGCAAAGGATTTGCCCGCATATTCATAACTTCAAGGTATCTCTCCGCCTTTTTAAAATACTGAGAAGGTTTATTTTCTGTCTCAATAATTCCCGAGACAAATTTTTCGAGCGCACTTTCCTTACGGTAAGAGTAAGCTTCAAGAAAATCAAAAACAGAACTGAACCTGCCGATTTGTTCTTTTAATAATTCAGCATTTTTTGATGTTTTAGAAATTTTCCTGACCTGGTAATAATATACGCCTAAATAAAGAGGAACAGTGATTCCCCAATATGACGGAATTAGATTGTAGGTATGTCCAAGTACAAGAATGATATTCAAAATTGCGAAAGAGGTTAGGAAGATGAAATAATTTTTGATCGGTCTGACATTATTTTTTGAATTCAGCCATTCCAAAACTTCGTCAGATATTTCCCCGGGCTTAGCATTACCTGAAACGAGTGTAAGTTTATCTCTAAATTTATTCAATGAAGATAATTCTCTCACAAGTTTCTGACGTTCTCTGATTTGATTGTAATCAGGTTCGCTGATGGATAATAAACTCCGTAAAAAAAACCAGCCTTTTTTCGTTACGCATGTGGAAATGAGGTGTATCAGAGATTTATCTCCTGCTAAATTCAGGTCGCGCTCCACAGCGCTTATTTTTTTATAGTCTGTAAATTCATTTGGTATCTTATCCCATTCGAGATTCATGCGAGCTATATGAGTTTCTTTGATAGTGATCCATCTTTTAAGGCGTTTTATTTTTGCCGAAAGGCGGCTGTGCAGATGTGCTGTGATTAAAAATGCAATTAAAAAAAATATTATTACGATCAGCGTGGCATCATTACTTATATAAAAAAAAGTAATTAGAACCAGAATCATACCCAAAGCAAAGATAGCAAAACGATAAAGGGAAAATTTATTTTCAATTTCTGAAGCTGCGGTCATTTTATCTTTAAGTCTCGACAAAACGGATAACAGTAATTTCTCTCTTTCTTGTTTTTTCAAACCGCCCTCTGCATTTGAGTGAAATGGATAACACAAAATTAAGCTTAATTGAGAAAACATTCCCGATTTATACTTTGAGAAGAATTACTTTGTCGATGTGCTAAATGTTACTCTAAAAGTGGAGCCCTCACCCTTCGCGCTTTCAACATCAAGTGAAGCATTATTTAGTTCACAATACTTTTTCACGAGGGCAAGCCCCAACCCATTTCCTTCAAATTTACGCGAGTACCCTTGCTCTTCCTGAGTGAACGCATCGAATAATCTCGGCATATATTTTTCTGAAATTCCAATACCTGTGTCTTTAATATTTACAACAATGTGATCATTAACTTTTTCGGCAAAAATTTCCACTTTGCCTTTCATGGTATATTTCAGAGCGTTATCGATAAGATTATTAAAAATCTGATTAACGGTGTATTCATCACAATACAATTCAGTATTAAAATTCGGGTGATTGAGTTTAAAGTCAATATTTTTATCGCGAGCGTGTTGAATGAATTCGTAGTACTGTCTTTCAAGAACATCAGTAAACAGATTCAATCTAACAGGACTGTAATCATAATGTCCGGTTTGAATATCCGACATATTCAGAATGAGATCAACGGTGCGGATGATTCTGCGTCCAGCTTTATCAATTATTTTTAATCCCGTTCGCAAATCATCATCAATCTTGCGCGAGAGTTCTTCTTTAATAATACCGGAAAAATTCAGGATACTGTTAATCGGTGTTCTGATCTCATGCGACATCTGGGCTAAGAATTCAGACTTAAGTTTGAATGCCTTTTCAGCCTTGTCTTTGGATTTTACTAACTCAGAATTGATCTTACTTCTCAGCATAGCTCCGCCGATAGCTACTGAAATCGCCTTAAGAATGGATTCTTCATTTTCAGTCCACATCCGGTCAGAGGTACAGTCGCTTAATCCAACCACTCCCCACACCTGTTCTTCAATAATGATAGGCACAGCTAAAAAGGACTTAACCTTGAAATGTTCAAGAAATTTTCTTTCCTCATCCATAACATTGGATGTCAATCCGCAAATAGTTCTGTCTTCAATAAACAACGAGAACCAGGAACTTATAGATTTTTTTATCCGAAATGGATAACTCTTCATTTCATTGTGCAAATTATCAACTTTATCGTTTGCCCACGAATATTTCCATTCCAGAAAAATCTCATTACCCTCGTCATGATATTGATAAATAAAAATTCTATCGACCATTGCCGCTCTTCCAATCATACCCAGAGCGTTACTGATTGCTTTATCAAAATTCATTTCGCGTAATAATTCGGTTGTAGCATCAGCCAACCCATTCAACAGATTAGTCTGGCGTTCCAATGTTTCTTCATGATTTCTTCTTTCCGAAATGTCTTCAACCATCTTTAGTTCGAAAAGAGGCCGGTCATAAGCATCCCTGATATATGAATTAGTTACGCGACTCCAAATAAATCTGTTTCCTTTCTTAATAAATTTTCTTTCGGATGAATTCTTTTTTTGAATTGATGAGCTTGAATGTTCTTTTTTCTCCTCTGGAACAACAAATTTGCTGAAGGGTAATTTAATTAATTCAGATTGTTTATATCCCAACATATCACAGAACGTGGAATTTGATTCAAGAATATTTCCGTTAAGGTCTGTGATTACCATTCCGATTCCGGCCTTTTCAAAAATTGTTCTGAACCGCGACTCACTTTCAACGAGCGCTTTCATTGCCATTTTTCTTTCAGAGATATCCACAAAACTTTCAAGAATAAAAACCTGATCGCCGAAATTAATATTCGTCATGGTTTTGATAATTGGGATTTCAAGACCATCTTTGTTTCTGAGTGAACTTTCTCCGTTAGTCAGTTCAGAAGTATCCGTTTCGTTATCGGACTTGTGATTCCTGTGAAAATTGAATTCATCTCTTTCACAATTAAGAACCGATTCACGGGGCATTCTAAGAATTTCGGTAGCGGCTAAATTAGTGTCAAAAATCCTGTTGGTTTTTGGATCAATGATAAAAACACCCGTTTGAATTGAATCAAGAATTAATTGCAGATCTCTTTTACTTCGACGCAGATCTTCGGTTCTGAAAGAAATTCTTTGTTCGAGAATACTTTGCGTGTTCTGGAGTTCCTTGTACAATCTGATATTATTTATAAGCGAAGTAAATTGGTGGGAATGAATTCCGCAAAGCCCTAATAATAACTGTTCGTACTCAGGTTTTTTCGAATCCAGCTCGACAATAACAATACCGACAACGCCGTTACCGTCAACTAACGGATTAAGGAGAAAAATTCTTTTCAGTGAATTTCTGGGATTTAATTCCCAGGTGATATTTGCATTTGATTGCAGGGCGGTAGCTATCGCGCCTGAATTGAGTAATTCTTCAAAAATAACTCCGATGGAATTTTTTTCAATCTGAGGAAAAGATAAACTATGGTGAAAAAGGTATCCTTCAGTATCAAGTAAAAAAAGTGAGGCGGTTTTACTGCCGGGCAAATGTAGAAATACTTCCAAACCATGTTTATACAATTCAGCAGTGGGTTCTCCTTTTATGCGTGAATTAATAAATCCAATCATCGCATTCAGGAAATTTTGCCAGGAGGCTCCTGCTGAGGGAAGATTGAGTTTTTTTACCGGGTTTGTCATACTAACATTTATCATTTATTTCTTAACACTAAGTCAGAAGTTGAATGAAAATCCTGTTCAAGTACATTGATGATACTTGTAAAAATATTATCGGGCAGATTTAATAACTCCCAGACCTGCCTGTTTGGCGCCGGGACCAGATTATCGCCGGGATAACCAAATTCCATCATCCTCACAAAAATATCTGCAACATGCACGCAGGCGATGATATTATCATCTTTCCCGTTATTCAAACCGTTGTGATGATGTTCGATGACATTTCTGATTGACTCCGGAAGTTTCCATTTGTCAGCAAGGATTCTCCCGGCTTTTGTATGGTCTAATCCCAAAATTTCCTGTTCGGCTTCTTTTATTGTGCAATTGTTTTGTTCAACCTTGTTAAGAACCTCCGAATATTCTTCATCTGCCAGGGTGAAAAAAAGTAATTTACCTACATCATGTAAAATACCGGCTAAAAAATAGTTTTCCAGATTCACTATTCTTATTGCGTTACCAATCAGCCTCGTAGCAACTCCAACAGCAATTGAATGTCGCCAGAAATCAACAGGTTTGAAGTTCCGAATAATTTTCTTGTCATGGAACATATTTACAATTGATAGCGCAAGTACAATATTTCTTACTTCATTGAATCCCAAATGTAAAATTGCGGAGGAAATCGTACTGATTCTGCCGCTGAATCCGTAGAAAGGCGAATTAACAACTCGTAATACCTTGAATGCAGATGCCTGATCGGATGAAATAATCTTCGCTATTTCATCCGTTGAAATACGCGGATTTTCCATAGCCTCTTGCAATGATAAATAAATCATCGGGAGAGTTGGTAGGTTTTTAACGCTTCTCATTATTCTTGATTGAATGTCTTTAGCCATGTTATCACGATTTCATTTTATTTTTAACAGCAACACGAAACATATCAACTTCATAAATATTTGTAGGTTCAAACAGCATTCTTGATTTTAATCGCGATTCAATCTCTTTTTTTATTTCTTCATTCTTATCAGAAAATGAATTTCCTTCAACCTCATCAATTTCAATCGAATTAATTCCCAGGGATTTCAGTATCCTTATATGATTCTGGTCTACTCGCGTACCTTTCGCAAGAAAAATTTGTCCGTACTTATTTCTATAAGTCGCGGATGTTATCATTCCGTCTTCAACATTTTCCAGAAGAATTTTCATTGTTATTCCAACCTAAAATTTCTCTTTATATTATCGTATACAAAATAAAATAATTAACAGTCGATTCTAAAATGTTCATCACAAGAATTTTTCACGTAAATAATTGTCTTTGCATTTCATTACCAGCCGGAGTTAATTTTGGTTCTAATAGTAATTTTGTCTGAATCCTTTCATACAATACCTGCATCGTATTTATTAGATAATTAAAACCATGAGGAAACTATGACAACAAAACTCACAAAGCAAGACTTTTTAGATAAGGTCTTTGATTACGAAACCAAGAAGGAATGGGAATTCCAGGGTGAAATTCCTGCTTTAATAGATTTTTATGCTGATTGGTGTGGTCCATGCAAAATGGTAGCGCCGGTTCTTGAAGAGTTATCGAATGAATATGACGGGAAAATTAAGATTTATAAGGTTGACACTGAAGCTGAACAGGAATTGGCAGCCGTTTTTGGTATCAGAAGTATCCCATCTTTATTATTTATTCCTAAAAATGAGAAACCACAGATGGCTCAGGGAGCTTTACCCAAGCAAGCCTTAGTTGAGGCAATTGAAAATGTACTGCTAAATAATGGAGCTACATCAATCAATTAATAGAAAATTCCAAAACTATTCGAAATGCCGGTATTATTTGCTTGATATCGGCTTTTTTTTTTGATAAGTTCGCATGTTCTATAAAAACGTTTTTGATAAATCAATGAATTTTACCCTCAATTAATTATGTGCCTTTTTGAAATATTTATGGTTATTAGTCCTATCAGTTAGATGTGTTTTCGTTGGCTTAATTTTTGTTTATAAAAATGAGATAGCAGATTCTCACAAACATAATTAAATTGGACATATGATTCTTTTTTGGGAACAATTTATGGAATTTAGCCGTTAACGGCCAGTAGTATGAAAATCTTTCTTCCTTAGGCGGAAGATATTCGTAATATAGGAGAATGAAATAATTGAAGATCACAAAACAATTTACAAATCGTGAAAGTCAGAGCCTGGATAAGTATCTACAGGAAATTGGTAAAGTAGATCTGATAAATTCAGCGGAAGAAATTGAGTTAGCAACAAGAATTAAAAAGGGTGATAAGGCTGCTCTTGACAAACTCACAAAAGCTAATTTAAGATTCGTGGTGAGCGTTGCGAAACAATATCAAAATAAGGGTCTGCCTTTAACGGACTTAATTAATGAAGGAAATATCGGATTAATTAAAGCTGCTCAGAAATTTGATGAAACTCGTGGTTTTAAATTTATTTCTTATGCAGTTTGGTGGATAAAACAATCAATTATGCAGGCAATTGCTGATCAATCCAGAATGGTTCGAATTCCTCTAAACCGAATCGGAGCATTAAATAAAATTGGTAAAGTAGCCAGTGCATTAGAACAGGAACTGGAAAGAAAACCCAGCGTTGAAGAAATTGCTAATGAACTCGATATGGACATCGAAGAAGTTGATTACGCACTAAAGATTTCCGGTCGGCATATTTCGGTTGATGCCCCCATAAAACAAGGTGAAGAGAATAAAAACAGCCTTTTGGATATTATGCCAAATGATAAGCAGCCAAATCCAGATACTTCACTCATGAATGAATCCCTGAAACGTGAAATTCAAAACTCACTTTCTACCCTAACCGAGAGAGAAGCTGAAGTAATTAAATTGTATTTCGGTATTGAAAGAGAAAATTCTCTCACTCTTGAAGAAATCGGAGAACTACTAAACTTAACCCGTGAAAGAGTACGCCAAATAAAAGAAAAAGCTCTCATACGGTTAAGACACTCATCCAGAAGCAATAATCTTAAAGTCTATTTAGGTTAAAAATCTCGCTTAATGCGAGATTTTTCCTCTTTCTCAACATTTCTTATTTCTGATTATAAAATAACACCATTCATCCGAATTATTTTCTTGACAATATGTCCTGTTTTTTACTATACTTGTAATAGGATATTCAGTATTATTTTATTTCAATATTTGTTGTGACATTTTTTTGAATCGATGTTTTTGTTGCTGCATCAAATGGATGTGGAAAATATTCTAAAATATTTTTAAAACAATGATGGTGTTAAGATGGACTTAAGAGAAAAAACAAAACCGGACAATAAATATGATTTATTTGAGAAGGAAATTCTCATACATTCCGATTCCCTGTTTTCATTCGCATATCAAATTACAGGCGATTCTGATGATTCAAACGATTTAGTTCAGGAAACCTTGTTAAAAGCATTCAGGTTTTTTGACAGCTTTGAGATTGGTACGAATGCAAAAGCCTGGCTGTTTCAGATTCTTAAAAATACTTTTATCAATCAATACAGAAAGTCCAGCAAAGAACCCAGCAAGGTTGATTATGACGACGTTCAGAATTTTTATGAAACAATCAAAGCTGAGGAAGTCAGAACAAAACATACTGTTGGTGACGCGTTTAGTTCAGTCCTGGAAGATGAACTACTCGTTGCCCTAAATGATTTGCCGGATGATTTCAGAACAATTATTATTCTAGCTGATATTGAAGGATACAGTTACGAAGAAATTTCTGAATTCATTGACAGACCAATCGGTACAGTAAGATCACGATTGCATCGGGCAAGAAAAATCCTTTACAGCAAACTTTATGATTATGCCGATAAACATGGCTGGACAAATGGTGTTTTCAACGATTCTTACAGCGCCGCCGATAATTATATGACAAATTAGGATTTATAAAAATAATCCCTGTAACAAAAAAATACCTATCATAATCAGAAATGTGATAGGTATTTTTTTTGAGCTCATTCACATTTTTTCATCAAAACTAAATGGATCAAAATACTACACCGACTTGCCGGTTAAAATAATCATCTTCATCAAAGTTTATTGATGGCTGTTTTTATTCGCTCGTGTTGATTTTCCGGTGCCATCTTCAAGGCTTTTTCATAATACTCTTTAGCAGTTTTGGTCTCACCCTTCCTTTGGAGTCCTTCAGCTAGACTGTCATAAACATTCCACGAACCTGGAAAACGTTTTACATTAAGTCGAAACATTTCAATTGCAGCATCAATTTTGTTCTGTCCAATCAATTGATAGCCATAAGCATTCAGTTCTGCTTCATTTGAGGATTCAATAGCCTCTTTAAGAATCACTTCGGATTCTTTTGTTTTTCCCAATCGATCAAGGATCCGGACTTTTGTTTCTTTAACAGCAAAATTATTTATTCTGGGAATCGCACGATCAATCCAGATTAAAGCTTCATCAAGATTTACGTTATTCTGAACACACCAATTTGCAGCTTGATTTAATCCCTGCCATCCGAAACCCGGAACTGATCTGAGTTCTTTCCTGAAATTATCGACAACAACTTTATTCACATCCACTTCGATTGTGAAAGGTATTTTTAATTTTTCCCACCATAAGTATAATTCCGCAGAATTTGGTTTATAGGAATCGAATTCATAAACAAGCCATTCCCTGAAAGGCGCATCTAAGGGTTTAACTGTAATTCTGAGGACATCTTCTTTATCATCATAGAAAAAACTACCCCATGATGAATAATTTTTACTGAAAATAACAATAAACTCTTTTTCACCGGGCACCATGTGCA
>CAZEXO010000053.1:0-19745 GCA_964516545.1 uncultured Melioribacteraceae bacterium | reverse complement strand
TATTTTTAAATGAAAATTGATCTTTAATTTGTTGTTGTCAATTCTCAAAAATTCTATTGAGTGATATCTTTTTTTCCTGCTATCATTCACCTGCTTGATTTGTGGTTTTTTGCGCTTGGATGTATTTATTAGGAAAAATTTCAATGAAACAGCTAAATTTCCCTTCATCTATTTAGAAAATTTCTTGTACTTATTTCTTTCAATGAAATAACCGTTTTATGAAAAATCTTTCAAAAGAGATCATTGAAAAACTATCGCATCCAAAATCATTTGTGCGAGGTGAAAAATATTATTCTCAGGGTAGAGTGATAAACTATTCCGAGAACGATAATTTTATTAGCGCCGAGGTAATTGGTACCGACAATTATCATGTAAGTATTAGCAAAACAAACTGGGATCATAACTGTGATTGCCTTGCTTACAACGATGAGAATTTCTGCAAACATGAAATAGCAGTATTACTGACGAAATTATACGGAATAATCAGCGCAGAGAAAAAAACAACAATTAAAATGCAACCCCCAAAAAATAGAGCCTGCTCATTCGAAGACTTAAAGTCCATACTCGACAAAAAGTCAAAGGATAGTCTGATAAATGAAATTCTATATTTATCAAAAGTCTATCCTGAGATACAAAATATATTGTCGGAAAAATATCGGGATAAAGATGACTTATATTATAAAGAAATAGAAAATTATCTGAATAAATCTGTCTGCAGACTAAAGAGAATTAAATACGGAAGAGGTTATGGCGAAAAAATATTTACACTCTGCCAGGAAGTAGAATTTGCTATCGAAAAATATCCTGTGACAAAACAAACTACGAAAATTTTATTAAGCGCCAGCTACAAATTCAATGAAACACTTGATCATGTTGATGACTCATATGGCAATGTTCAGCAATTAATCATGACGATACTTTCACGCTCCGTAATGTATCTGAACTCGGGAACATCCGGTGATCTTGATCTTTTCTACGAATTTAGTGCCCGGGATTCATTATTTGATTTTAACTATGACCTTATAGAAAGCATTCTTAACAATGCAGAAAATCAGGAGGTTATACACTCGTTAATTAGCAAACTGGAAAAATCCATGTATAGAAAAGATCCTGACATTAACATAAAGAGTGAATTTTTAGTTGGAATGCTGGCTGACTATTACAAAAATAATAACATAGAAAAGTATGAGGAACTTGTAAAGGAATACTCTGAACAAAATCTTTTATTAAAACTGGATTATTTGAAATTTCTGCATCAAAATAAAAGATATGCAGAAGTGATAGAAGCCGGCGCTGAAATGTATGACAGATATGATGTTAAACCCAAAGTTGATGATGCTCTGATCAAATTAGGAAGAATTCCTGAATTGATTGATTTAATGAAAACACGTCAGGTATCTGATGCCGAAATTAATACACTGAAAGAAATGAAAAGTGTAAACGGCTTTTGGGATTCAGTTGAACGTGAGGAGTTAGTTGACACAATGCTGAAAAATTGTATTCATCCGACTTATAAAATAAAATTGCTAAACGTTGCAGGCAGATATTCGGAATTAAAAGACGCTTTGATCAATAATCCGCAAAGATTCGATAAGCAGGAGATTCTTGAAAAATACGCGCTTCAATTTATGATGTACAATCCCGAGTTATCATTCGAACTATATAAAGAACTGCTGGAAATGGAATTATCAAAAATGAGGACATCAAATTATTATGTAAAATTGTTTGAGTATCTTAAAACAATTAAGGATTTTGGAGAAGAGAAATTCTCGGTTGAGTTTGCTCAAAAACTAATACAAACATATCCTTCGAAAAAAAAATTACTGGAGGGTTTGAGTTTGTTTTGTGAACAAATTACATGAAGGAATATATTTTAAAATATCTGATGCTACTAAATCCCGGGAGATTATTTTACCTGCAAAAATATTGATGCAGTTTTATATTTTTTAGTTACATTGCAGAAAGCAAAAAGTAGTCAGAGGTTTATTCATGAAAGAAAAATTCCGTCCTTCATCCGATACTCCCAGGGTAAATAACTCAGGGGACAAGAAGTTGAATTTCGAAGTCAGCAGTGCAAAAGCAAAAACTATGATGCTTTTAGCAGGTTTATCTGCTGTGGCACCAACTTTTGCAAAGAGTACAGACAGCAAAGATAAAAAAGTTGTCGTTGCCGATAATCCAGATCAAGAAGGTCAAAACAAAGATTTCTTTTCAGACTGGAAAGAGTTGTCTCCTGCAGAAGCGCAAAAACTTATAAATACAGAAACAGGCGAAGTACCATCCGATGCAACATCGACATCACTTTCTCTCGAGAAAGTTGCTGACCTCACCGATATCATTCCCTCTGGAGCACCAGAGGTATTTGATAATGAAAACACCGAGCTCTACAAACGAGAAATTATGAGAAATCATGTTCTCAAGCAGAGAGATGGAGGGAATTGGAGTTTTTTTGCGTTTGAGGTGAACGGAACCAAAAAAATAGGTATTATGACAGCCTCTCATGTGGATGCGTCTGCTCAAGGGGATGTGGTGTATCCAGGAGGGGATATGTTTGGGTTTCCGACTAATGGGGGACTAATTGCGTTTGAAGGAATAATGAGAACCACCAATATTGGACTAAATATAGGAGATACAGACCCCACGACAATGAAGTTCAAGGTTGCAGAAATTACAAAATTTCGAAGTATTGATGGAGGTGAATTGGAGAACCCAGGACCAAACGATTGGAAAACGATCAGAACCTTTCCATTGGCGAGTGACACCATTACGCCTGAGAATGCAGGATATGTGATGACCTCGACGCAATCAGGAAACTGGTTAGCAGGTCCTGATCCTATTCCTGACTATGATCCAGCTCTAGCGGAGCGATTTGTAAGTCCTGTGAATTTGGATCCGACAGGAAACCAAGATGTTAAAACAAAATTATTGGGTGGAGGAGAAGGAGGAAAGACAATAACTGTTCCAATGCAGATTTTCCAAAAAGAAGTAACAAATCTTGGTCCTTATTCTAGTGGAGGAGAAATGGGACAAATTCTTGCCAGTGGGATCACCCCAGAAATGCTGTCTGATAAAAATTTAAACCTAGAAGATACGAAAAAAATTATACAAAACTACAGAGTGCTTGGTCCTCTTCAACGATTGGGAAGTCCCAACGATAACGCTGATGGTGTCCTTAACGCAAATATTACCCTCATTCAACCCTACCTCGAAGAAATCAAGCAACAACTGGCTTCACAGTACGGAGTGAACGCATCAGATATCAACTTTGTAGACGAAGCCCTCGATATGGAGGTCAATGGAGTCGGAGATGTCCGAGTCAAGGGACGAGTGATTGATAACATCACCAGTATCGAAGAAATCGATGCCCCGCTTCCAGAAGGATACAAGCTCGAACAGAATTACCCCAACCCATTTAATCCCACAACCAAGATTCGATTTGAAATTCCCCAGAGTGAAAAAGTAACGCTCAAGGTGTATGATATCTTGGGACGAGAAGTAGAAACGCTTATCAATGGAGAAGAAATGTTCACAGGAACCTACGATGTGGATTTCAATGGAGCGGGTTTGGCAAGTGGGGTGTATGTGTATCGTTTGACTGCGGGAAAGACCACCCAAACCAAAAAAATGATCCTCCTTCGTTAAAACTACGGCGGAGAAGTACTCGCGAAGTAGCTTATAAAAATCTCCGCTGTTTATTTAGAAACATCGAGTTTCTCTTAATTATCAAAAAACCCGGTTTTTTGACCTGTTCTCCTTTATCTGAAGAAACCAGGGTTTTATTTTTTGTAACAAAATTTCAAGCGCTGCTCTTGGTAAACGACCTAATGCTAGAACCAAAATTTATGCACGATAATATTTGTTTATGCATATACATTTCAATATCTTATGCACAGATAAAACCTGGGAGGTGAAATGAGAACGACAATTGACATACCGGAAGATTTGATAAATGAAGCCATGAGAGTAACAAAATCCCCGACCAAAACTGAATTAATTAAAATGGCGCTCCTAAATATTATACAAAGAAACAAAATCCAATCCTTGAAAAATTTTAAAGGAAAGATTGATCTGGAAATTGATTTAGAAACGCTCAGGAATAGAAATGAATATTCTGGTTGATAGTTCGGTCTGGATTGATTATTTCAGAAACGGCGTTAAATCAAAAAATCTTGATATTTATATCGAGAAAAATGTAGTCTGCATTAATGATCTAATTCTTGCCGAACTGGTTCCTTTCTTAAAAGTAAAAAAGGAACAGCGTGTGATTGCATTGCTTAACGAAATAACAAAAATTCCATTAGAAATAAAATGGCAGAAAATAATTGAATACCAGACTGCCTGTATTCAGAAGGGAATTAATAAAATCGGTATCCCTGATTTGATAATTATTGACAATGTTATTCAAAATAAACTGATCCTGTACTCCTTTGATAAGCATTTTGAATTAATCAGCGAACATATACCATTTGAAATGGTGTGAGTTTATAAAAGGCTGCAAAGTTTTTATATATAGCTAACATTGCAGAATAAGAATACATTTGCAAAGAGGTCTCCATGACAGAAAAATTCCGTCCTTCGTCCAATACTCCAGAGGGAAATAACTCAGGGGATAAGAAGTTGAATTTTGAAGTCAGTAGTGCAAAAGCAAAAACCATGATGCTTTTAGCAGGGTTATCTGTTACGGCACCAACTTTTGCAAAAAGCACGGACAACAAAGATAAAAAAGTTATCATTGCCAATAACCCAGAACAAGAAAATCCAGAGAAAGAATTTTTTTCACAATGGAGTTTATTGACTCCTGAAGAAGCTCAAAAAACTTTGGAACAATTTCAAAATGAGGAACGTTTGCGATATCTTCCCCAGCCAGATGCCACGAAGGAGGGAAGGTCTCTTGAAAAAATACAAAGCCTAGAGGCTTTGTCAGAAGGAGCCTTGAGAGTGACCCCTCAGAGACCCCAATGGATACGAGAAATGATGACGCGAACCATGCTCAAAAGACAAGAAGGAGCGACTTTCCCCCTAATGCTCGCCGAAATAAATGGAGAAAAAGTGGTTTTAATTGTGGGAGTCAAACACAGTGTAAATGGTATCTATCAGAATATTGGGGATGAGGTTGGAATGGTAGGGGATTTAATGGGCGGACCAGGAGAGAAAGTGGGTCTGTGGGGAGAGGTTGTTGGGGAATATGGAATCGAAGAAGCAAAATTCGTGGTAATGAAGGCGCGATATGGGTCACTGGGAACAGAGCTTACCGATGAAAATGACTGGTTGGATGTCAGAACTCTCGTACCAGAGACAGAACCGATTAATACCACAGAAGAGAATATTGCATATTTCCTTGGTCAGAGTCAGGTCTATGACATAACCAACCCGAACCTTACCCCAGGGGAATGGATTTATACCTACAATCACGATCTCCGTGGAGAGCAAAATACCCTCACACAACTCAAAAGTTTTCAGGATGGAAAAAGTTTATCTATCCCCCTCCAAAATTATAACCCAGACTCTTTGACCATCGGGCTTGGTTCCAGTGGGTCACCGATTGTAACGACCCGTACGCAAGACATTACACCTGAGCTTATGCAAAAGGAACAAGCAACCTTGTCCGAAGCGCGTCAGATTATGGAAAATACAAAGTTACGAGGTCTTAACGAAGCTGGCTCATGGATAGGGCAGGATGTTGAGGTGCAACACCTTAATGATATTAGTAGATTTATATCACAAATTGAATCCGACCTTGGGGGAAAAATTCTCACTGACATGTATGATTTGAAAATAAATGGAGCAGGAAAAGTAGAAGTTATTGGAAAGACACTTGATAGTCTTACTACCAGTATCGAAGAAATCGATGCTCCGCTTCCAGAAGGATACAAACTCGAACAGAATTACCCCAATCCATTTAATCCGACAACGAAGATCAGTTTTTCACTACCCAAATCAGGTTATGTTCAATTAAAAATATTTGACTTACTTGGCAGTGAAATAAAAACAATAGTAAACGGATGGAAACCAGCCGGGCGATATGAAGTTCAATTCAGGGCAGATAATTTACCAAGCGGTATGTATATTTATCAGTTACAAGCCGGTGAAAACTTTACATCAAAAAAGATGATGCTGGTGAGATAAAAAATAATTCCATCACTGAATTGTAAAAATATTTTTGCTCAACCTTACCAACTCTCTAAAGTTTACTTTTATTTCTGGTTTCCACTTTCGAAATGATTGTTTTACAAATAAAAGTAACCTTCGGAATCCGGATTACCTTGCTCGATCCGAGACGCCGAAGGTTATTATGATTAGAATAACGCTGAGAAACTAAATCCCATCCCCTGGGGTAGAGCATAAGGCAATACTGTAAGTTCTGCATCTTTTTTATCCACGCCAAAAATATCGTTTATTCCTTCTGGATGCGCGGCAATTTGCCCGAAAGTATAACCAAGTGCAATCGCCAATGGGTAATCGCTGTGCCAGTGAATGCCTTTATTTACCATTCCAAAAGCAATACCCGCACAAATCGTATAACCGACAGGTCTTATCCACCATGAAGGATAATTTTCGGCAATTACTTCCAGAGTGGCAATTGAGGTAGTTAAATGACCGGAAGGGAAAGCATCGTATTTACAAACATGTTTGTGATATTCAATCTGATTAGGAAAAAAATCCCATTTTCCGGTTGGTGTAGTTGCAGCCTGAGGACTTTCTCTTCCGGTAGTATGTTTTAAAATTTGAACGACTAAACCGCTTGACAATACCGCTTCAGCAATTTGGCTGCCCGTTCTTAACGCTCGTACATCATCAAAAATCAAACCGGATGCGGCAAAACCAGCGGCTAAAATAAACTGAGTGCGTCCATCGCCAAGTTCAGTAAAAAAATCACTGATATTTTTATTAAAACTGCTTTGGTTATAGAATTGTTTGCCTTTTTTATAGGTATCATCATCTGTTGCAATAAGCAGGGCAGTTGAACCGGCAACCCCGGCATACATTAAAATTTTATTTGATCTGAAGGTAATGTCAAGATATTTAAGGCAGTTACCGGGAATATTGGTGATAAAGGAATGCCACTTCGGTTTTGCAAGAACCAAATCATCATTGTTTCCGGATTCCAACATGGAGAGGGAAAGAGAATCGGAAGGTTGAGCTATTAAATATCTCTGGTTAGGAGTGATGAAAAGAATAACAAAAAACAATACTAGAATCCGTGTCCACATAGAAAGTCCTGCATTTATTGAGATAATTATTTACCAGAAAGAAATTTTTTAGAAAAACTCACGGAAATTAAAAATGGAAAGCAGCACACAAGTTGGTCAGCTTATCCGGGATTTCAGGTGTTATGACAAAATACGAGTGCAAATGGGTGACATAAAAAAATAAAGAATGAATAGTTTTTGCATTTATTTCTGACAAATTTCCTGGTAATCATTTTTTGGTAGAATAGGAGAATAATTCATCCGAATAGATAAGAGTCATGGAATTTTTGTCTTAAATAATCGGGTTGAAAAAATACTATATTTTACACAGCCTTTACTCAGGATACATTTAGAATTATTTCAGAAGGCAAAATGAAAAAAATATTCCTTGTTATAAACATTTTATTGGTCATTCTTTATCTCAGTAACTGCTCTGATGAAAGTTCGTTGATTGAGTCTTCGCCTGAATTAAATATCACGCTCAGGATGGAGGTACAGATGCGGGATAGTCTTTACAATCTTTATCCGGTTCCATTCACAAAAATGTATTTTCATACTTTTATAATCACCCCGGATGGAAATATAACCAACGAGGAATTTTCCGATACAACAACCTGCAGGAACGGCTGGGCCTTAAAGAGTTAAATTTTTCACTAAACAATAAACACCAAAAAGTTGAGTCAGGCGCCTCAAAATTTAGTAACATGAGTGGTAATTATCATTATGTGGAAATTACCTATGACGAATTTCTAAATTATTCGGATAATGATTACTTCGTAATGTTTATCAAAACTTTCGGGATAAACTGATAACTGCGATGAGTAATCTGTTATTTCAAAAGCTTTATCAACAGAAAAAATCATTCTACAAATTTAATGGTCGTCTACTCAAAAAAAAATTGAACAAGAACATTTAATCTCATGGTATTGGTAAGTTTGTTTCTGTAAGCACAATCTTATAGATTATACTTTTGACAGTATCAGAATCATCATACGGATTCATATAATAAACATCCGAACCTATATATCCGATATTTTTAGCGTAGAAATCTTCGACATAATACTTTTCGATATAATCTCCATGATCAGTTATATCAAGATAATTATACACGATACATGAAAAGTCAGAAAATGGAGTTGATATATGTCTGGATGAATCTGAACAGGTAATAACAATGTTGCCTAACAGAGGATTATCTGTTATGAATGAATCGCCCTGATTGATAGGATATTTTAGCAGCAGGTTTTCTTCAATAGTTGTTGAAGAAAACCCGGTGGTTTTCCCAAGAGTATAAAGCCCATCTTCGAGATTTACTACCAGATAGTTGTCTCTGGGGAATCTGTAACACCCGATGAAATTAATCGAATAACAGGAAAAATCATTTCCATTTATAGTTGATACAATTGAATCACTTATATTAATCTCAATTGTACGATTAAAATATTCTTCTCCGTTCGCATACTCATAAAGATTGTATTTCCAATAGTTTCCAACCGCGAGCGGCAATATTCCTGTACCATTATTATTTTCAGGTTCTGTAGGCTTGCTGTCACACTGAACAAGCAAAAGAACAAAACTAATAACTACTTTCAGCTTTGTTCTCAGGTAAAGGAATGATTTTACTTTTTCCATTTTTATTTTTGATCTACTCGGGTATTGGTACATTAGTTTCAACAAGTTTATATCGAATTCGGATTTGTTTCTCATGCGATGAGGGTTCATAAAGATACTTGTTAACTCCAACTAATCCCAATCCCGGTTTGTAGAACTCGTCAATTGAATAATGTTCATAATAATCACCGGGATTGTTGATGTACTCATAATGATATTGAATACATGAAAAATCACCCATTGGGGTTTGGTATTCTACATCCATACCCGAACACGTAATTCGTGTCGTATCATCATACGCGGAAAAATAGATATCCCAGGTTTCATCCTTCAATACAGGAAACTTTAGTTTAAGGTAATCATAATAATTAATGTTACTATCCCATAGGCTGCCAAGTATATGTAGTCCATTTTGTTTGTTGGAAACCATATATTTTACATTTGGTGTACCTATTCCCGCATGTATGTAATTGGTAACAAAAACCTCATTGGGATTATAATTATTAACATTATCCGGTATAGTTTCACAAGTTATCGTGAATTGTCTGGGAGTAGATTCTTCGCCTGTTTCAGGATTGACACTATACACATTGTATGTCCAATAATTACCATTGGATAGTGGGATGATAAAAGGACCATCAAATATCGGGTCATTGCCATTGTCTGAACAACTAACAGCAAGAATACCCAGTAGTAAGAATATGAAATCCTTGAGACCGATTTGATTTTTCATCCTCTTGATTTCCTATTTTTGTAGTAATATTTTTCTTGTATATTGGTTATTACCCAGCATCATTCTCAAATAATAAATTCCACTTGGAAGGGCGGATGCGTCAAATATTGTTTCATATTCACCCGCGGTTTTAAATCCTTCATATAAAATAATGATTCTTTCACCAATAGAAGAAAACACTTCTAATTTTACGTAATCATCTTGGAAAATATTATACGAAATTTTTGTGCTGGGATTGAATGGATTTGGGTAATTTGAGATGACTGAATTATGAGTTAATAATGATGGATTCACTTGGAGTTGTGAATTAACCGGTATTCCGTCTCGCATATTCAGGTTACAGGTTATTGATCTATTCCGATTAATAACAGCTGCACAATTTGATTGATCATAATTGCCAGTCGGAATGGCAGGTAAATTATCGTTCTCAGTATAATTATATTGCGGTAATGGATTTGCTATCCTGGGAATTCTTAAATAAGGCACATCATGATTATAGCAACGTGTCCCCATAAGAGTTCTAAATCTATTTTTCACATAATAGCCATGTCCATCATAATCGAAACGTGGTTCAGGATCACAGTTTTCACAACCTTTATCGTTGCTTGGGTACTGATGACTTAAGCCTTGTAAATGACCAATTTCGTGACTTAACGACCAATAATTATCGTATAATCTGTCCGCACGTACAACGCAGTAAGCGTTTTCTTTTGAAGTAGCTCGAATTGTAAATGCCATACCAGAATATGCATCATTGGAGAACTTGACAATCAGTGCACAAATATCAGCTTTTACAACATCCCTATACCATGCAACGGAGGAGTTATTTCTAAAATTATCGACATCTGTGATCAATGAGCCTGATTCAAAATTTGATAATTCCAGTCCTGGTTTTCGTACAATAGTAACATTTACACCACTGTTATCATAAATTTCTTGTGTAAGAGCAACAGCATTATTGATCATAGCATCGACATTTAGATACCATTTTCTGACCGCTGTTGTATAAGATATACTTACATCCAAATATGGTTCATCACTTTGGGTTACAGCCATCGTACGTTCTTCCGAAATGATTTCATTTAACCAGTCTTTTCCTTCAATTGTATCTTTATCTTGTTTTACCTTGTCTATTTTTGCCAGAATAGAAGTTTCTTGTGAAATCGAATAAAACTCATATGAAGTAAAATTAGGCAGTGAAATTATTCCTGTATACCCAAGTTCGTCAAAAGTAAAAATAATGTATCCGTTTCTTTCGATTTTAGCTGTGTAGGTAATTGAAGTTTCATAGCTACTGATTCTTGTTACCTCTGCTTTGAATGATTCATTATTAATATTGACTTTAAATTTCGAACCGATTTTCTTAAGATCGATTTTGTTAATCGAGATAAATTCATAATCAGCAGTCTCAACGTTTTGAATTATTCTGTCTACTTTTTCCTTCTTCTCTTTTTCAATTGTAACACCTTGTTTTCCTAATGCGTTAAATAGGACATCTTGCTTACTTTGTGCAAAAACAGATAATTGAAGTACAAGTAATACAAAAAGAATTTGTTTCATATGAGTCCCCAAATAATTTTATTATTTCACCTGAGAGCTGAAAATAAGAAAAATCTTTGTTGTGCACAAATAATATTATTAAAAATTATAATAATTGGTATGTATCATGTCCGATGAATTATTGAAGTGGGTGTGGCAACTTAATGCCTGTTATATTTATAATCGTTCAGATGAAAAATAAAGCAAATTGCCAACGAGTTAAACGTATACGATGCTAATTTGTAAAGATTACTTAATCTCTCTTCCCCCAAGATCGTCAATAATTGCTTTAACGAGGTTGCTGTCGGTTTGTGCCGTGCCATTATTATCTTCTGTTTGTTGTGAATACCCGGATAACTTTCCCTCAGCTTTATCCTGATCACTTGCTTCTCTAAAGGTAAAATTAAGTTTTTTGCCGAACACTTCTTCAGTCTTTTGAGTGTAGTAAGATTTATAGGAGTTGATCATTTTTGCTTCTTCTGAATCTTTTATTTCAAGACTGAGTGTATGTCCTTCAAGATCGATAATTTTTGTCTGTGATAATAATCCCCCCAGGGTGAATTTTTCATTATTCACCTGATTAAGAAAGTGTTGCCATCTGGCGGAGACGGAACTAAAATCCAACGCAACGTTAATTAAAGGAGGAGTGAAAGATTGAATTTCAGGTTCTTTGAAATGAACTGAATTTATGTTCTGCCCGATATCTTTTGATTTTGCCTGAGGTTCAGCGCCTCCTGAATAAGAGACTATGGGCTCAGAACCCGCGAAATCATTGCTGTTTATTTTGGAGATAACTTCTGAGATTGTTGCGCTTTTTTCAAGTCCGATAAGATGACTTAACGAAACTTCGATCTTTAACCGGTGATTTGAACTCGACTTCAGTTCATAACTTACTTTGTTGATGAATGCGAGTATTCTTAATAAATCACCCTCTGAAAATACTCCTGCATACTGAAGATATTTGTCCTTGTAAATGTCAGCTTCCTCAATTAATTCGGTATCCTGACGAATAATTACAGTTAGGATATTCCTGAAATGTTCAGTTAACCCGTTAATGAAGTCGATAAAATTCCATCCGTTTTCATAAATCTCTTTGGAAATCTCAAAAGCGGCTTTATAATTTTTCTCGTTAATGGCATCGCTTATTCTGAAATAGACTTCTTCATCAATAAGGTTCAGCATTTGGGATAATATTTTCGCGTCAACATTCTCACCGCAGAATGAAATTACCTGATCGAATAAACTTTGCGCGTCACGCAAGGCTCCGTCAGCTTTTTTTGCAATAAGAGTCAAAGATTGATCGTCGATTATTATGTTTTCACTTTTAGCAATTTTAGCGAGATGTTCTTTCATGGCATGAACTTCTATACGACGAAAATCAAATCTCTGGCAGCGCGAGATTATCGTTAACGGTACTTTATGAATATCTGTCGTGGCGAAAATAAAAATTGTATGTTCAGGTGGTTCTTCAAGAGTTTTCAACAGAGCGTTGAAAGATTCTGTTGTGAGCATATGCACTTCATCGATAATATAAATTTTATAACTGCCTTTTGACGGAGCGTATTTTACCGATTCGCGCAGAGTTCTAATCTCTTCAATCCGCCTGTTTGACGCGCCGTCGATTTCAATAATGTCAAGCGATTGCGAATTTTGAAATGACTGACATAAATCGCACGTGTTGCAGGGTTCGCCGTTTTGGGGATTCAGGCAATTCAGACTTTTTGCCAATATTCTCGCGGTTGTTGTTTTGCCTACTCCGCGGGGTCCGGCAAAGATGAATGCGTGAGCGATGCGGTTTTTAAGTATCGCATTCTTAATTGTTTTGGTTATATGTTCCTGTCCGACTACTTCTTCAAAAGTCTGCGGGCGCCATTTCCGTGCTGTTACAACAAAACTCATAAAACTCCTTTGGCAAAATTCCAATCAACAAATAGCAAATAACAAATAAAATTACAAATCACAAAAGACAAAAACTTATTTTGATTTTTCAGTAATTGATGAAAATATTTTCTTGAGTTCAACTGCTTCCCTAGACAAACTTTCGAATTCTTGATTATTACCATCGGGTTCAATCAAAACTTTTAACCAGTACGCAGTTTCTTTTGCTTCCTTTCTGCAAATCTTTATTCTAAAAACAAAATCTTTTTTACTTACTGCTTCATTCGCTTCAATGTAATTTGCGCCTACCGAACTGGAAGACTTAATAACCTGTTCAATATAATTCCGATTATAAATGGATACTTTTAATTTTCTTAATGCAAGATTAATATCAACAGTGAATTTTTGTGTCCTTTCCTCAAGATCGTAAACTTTTTGTCGTCATTGACTTTTTAGAAATCATTATTTATTTGTTATTTGAAATTTGTTTTTTGTTATTTCAATTTATAGTCAATTTTCGCAACAATATATTAACTAATTTTTCAAGATACAATTTATCAACATCTCCGAATGAGGAATATCTGTAACTGTCAAGATCAAGAACTCCCAGCAGCTTCTCATTTTTTATCAGAGGAATAACTATCTCGGATTTTGATCCTGAATCGCACGCAATATGACCCGGAAAATTATCAACATCTTTGACGATGACCGTCTCTCCTTTTTCAGCGGCTGTTCCGCAAACACCTTTTCCCAGCGTTATTTTCGTACAGGCAATTTTTCCCTGAAATGGTCCGAGGAATAATTTCTCACCATCGAAAAGGTAAAAGCCTATCCAGCTTATTTTGTCGAAAGCTTCTTTAATTATCGCTGTGAAGTTCGCCAGTGTCGACAAATAATTATCATCCTCTCCAATTAATGCCTCTATCTGCGCCAGCAGTTGTTCGTAAATTTCCTGTTCAGGTTTATTTTTATTTATTATTATCTCTTCAGACATTATTTACTTTCTTTTCTTCTGCGTCGTTTTTTTCACTTTCACTGATTCCTCAAAAACATAGGGAATCGCCTCAATTATTTTTTCAATGGAAATAATCTTTAATCCTTCTTTCACTTCATTTTTTATTTCCGTCAGATCTTTCTCATTTTCTTTTGGAATCAGAACGGTTTTTATACCGCTTCTTCGTGCGGCAAGAAGTTTTTCGTTTAATCCGCCTATGGCTATCACATTTCCGCGAAGAGTGATTTCACCCGTCATGGCGATGTCATTCCTTGCAGGTTTTCCGCCGATAGCCGAGTACATGGCAAGCGCGAGTGTTATCCCTGCCGAAGGTCCGTCTTTTGGAATTGCTCCCTCGGGGAGATGAATGTGAATTTCTTTCCCTTTGGAAAAATGAAATGCCAGTCCCAGACTTTTATAATTCGAACGAAGATAACTCAAAGCAGCCAGAGCGCTTTCCTTCATAACATTTCCGATCTGTCCGGTAATTGTTAATTTTTCTGCCCCGTCCATTACTGTTGCATCAACGTGCAAAATTTCTCCGCCGACGCTTGTCCATGCTAACCCCACAACACTTCCGACACGCGATTCCGTTTTTGTTGTTTGTGACCGGAATTTCGCAACGCCCAGATATTCTTCAATTCTTTTTGCATCAAGTCCGAAAGACATTTTTTTCTTATCAGCCTTTTTTTGTTTTGCCTGTTGGTTGACAATATCACGGGCGGTTTTTCTGAATAGTGAAGCAAGTTCACGTTCAAGATTTCTCACTCCGGCTTCACGCGTATATTCTGTGATAACTTTTCTGATGCATTCATCAGAAATTTTTATTTCGAATTTATCAAGCCCGTGCGCTTTAATTTGTTTGGGAATAATGTGGCGTTTTGCAATTTCCGTTTTTTCAAACTCAAGATAACCCGGCAGTTCGATAATCTCCATTCTGTCCTGTAGCGGAAGAGGAATGTTGTAACGAACATTCGCGGTTGTAATAAACATTACCTGTGAAAGATCATAATCCATATCAAGGTAATGATCGTTAAAAGTATGGTTCTGTTCCGGGTCAAGAACTTCGAGCATGGCGGATGACGGATCGCCCCGAAAATCCGCGCTCATTTTGTCAATTTCGTCAAGTAAAATTACCGGATTAATCGTACCCGCTCTTTTCATCGACTGAATAATTTTACCGGGCATCGAACCGATGTATGTCCGGCGGTGACCCCGTATTTCGGCTTCATCCTTAATTCCGCCCAAACTTATTCTTACGAACTGACGACCAAGAGCCCGGGCAATAGATTTACCGAGAGAAGTTTTTCCAACTCCCGGAGGTCCGACAAAACATAAAATCTGACCGCGCATTTGTTTTACGAGATTCAGGACGGCAATGTGCTCAACAATTCTTGCTTTTGGTTTATCCAGACTGTAATGATCTTCATCAAGGATTTTTTTTACATTTTCAAGATTAAGATTATCTTTTGTTTTTTTGCTCCACGGAACATCAATTATCCAATCAAGATAATTTCTTATCACAGTTGATTCAGGTGAACTCGGGGGAATTTTTCGTAATTTATTCAGTTCTTCAAGAGCCTTTTCATTCACTTCTTTTGGCATCTTCGCTTTTTTAATTTTGTTCTTTAGTTTCGTATACTCCGGAGCTGCTTCTTCCTCTTCGCCAAGTTCATCCTGCAAAATTCTTATCTGCTCCTGAATAATAAATTTGCGCTGGGTCTTTGTAATATTCTCGTGTACTTTACTCTCAATCTCTTTTTCAATTTTCAGTATATCGATTTCCGAGTTAAGAATTTTTATTACCTCATAAACCTGGTCGCGCATATTAAACTTCTGAAGAATAGACTGCTTTACTTCAATTGACTGGTTAATATTTGCCGCGATGTAATAAAGTTTACGGTCAAGCTCATCAATGTTTTCGTAAGCGGTAATTGCTTCAGAAGGGATACTTTTATTTATTTTTACGTATTCCTTAAACAGTGCGGACATCTGACGAACGAGAGCAGCCATTTCTCTTTTATCAACATCTTCAAGGGGCGCCACTTCAATTTCAGCTTCGAAGAATTCTTTGTTCTTTGTGAACTTTACGATTCTACCCAGTATAACTCCGTCAACAAGAATTTTCATCAATCCATTCGGCAGTTTCAATATCTGAATAATTTTTGCAATCGTTCCTTCTGTATAAATTTCATCTGTCGAGGGTTCTTCAATGTTAGCTTTTTTTTGAGCCGCCAGAAAAATAAATTTTGAATTCTCCAGGGCAAAGTTAGCGGCTCTTATTGATTGTTCTCTTCCAACGAGAACGGGAAAAATCATATAAGGAAAAATCACTGTATCCCTGAGAGGCAATACGGGAAGCATTTTCGGAATATCATCAATTACTGAACTTTCAACCGGCGTTTCGTTTTTTTTCTCAGCCATAAAATCAGTTCTTCTCCAAATTTTTATATTTTCATCAGCAATATATCAAATTAAGAATGGGCGGGCAAAGTTCATTTACATAAGCTGTGATTTTTTCTTGAGGCTATTATTAACTAATTTTATTCTTAAAAAAATCAGGAGAATAAATGTTAGAAAAAGTTGTTACTATTGCCAGGGAAGCGGGTGAGATTATTAGAGAAGGTTACGGTAAAAACTTCTCAATAGAATTCAAGACTAATGATTCCAACCTCGTTACGGAAATAGACAAAAAATCGGAAGAGTTGATAATAAATTTCATTAAAAAGGAATTTAAAAATCACTCAATTGTAGCGGAAGAAAGCGGGCGATATGACGGCAGCTCGGAATATAGGTGGGTGATTGATCCGCTTGACGGAACTACAAACTTCGCTCACGGGTTACCGATTTTTTCAGTTTCAATCGGTTTGCAGAAAAATGGCGAGACAATTATTGGAGTCGTTTATGATGTTATGATGGATAATCTATATCAGGCGGAAATTGGTTCAGGTGCTTTTCTGGGTGGGAAAAAATTAAAAGTAAGCGACAACGATAACTTATCCCGGAGTTTTCTTGTGACAGGTTTTCCTTACGATCTGAAAGAAAACACAGGTACCATTCTTCAAAAATTTAATGATCTGATTCTTTGCTCACGCGCTGTGCGACGACTTGGTTCAGCAGCAATAGATTTTTGTTATGTAGCCAGCGGAGTATTCGAAGGTTTCTGGGAAGTGAGTCTTCATCCCTGGGATTTATGTGCCGGAAAATTACTTGTTGAAGAAGCCGGTGGAATTGTAACAAATTTTAAGAATGAACCGATTGATGTTTTCTCGCCGCAGATGGTTGCATCAAACGGAAAAATACACGACCAGCTTTTGGAAGTGCTTCGGAAGAGTGAATAAAAATTGAACTGTAGGGCGAATTGTCAATTCGCCCGAATGAATACTCTTGAAAATTAGTGGTCATTACTTTATCAGCAGCATCTTTTTTGCCGAAAAATAATCGCCTGCTTTTACACGATATATGTAAACACCGCTGGGCAATGCCGATGCATCAAAATTAACTTTGTGTTTACCGGTCGATTTTACTTCGTTTACCACATTCGCAACTTCTCTTCCTAATTGATCAAACACTTTCATGGAAACAAAAGATGATTTAGGCAGAGTGAATTCGATTACTGTAGTGGGATTAAATGGATTAGGATAATTCTGACTAAGTCCGAATTCAACCGGAAGTTGACTTATATCTTCAACATCAACAATCAAATAATTTATCGGAATATCAATATTACCGTTGTTTGTAGTGATAAGCACGTTACCGGTAAATGAATTCCCCTGTAAACCCGCTGCATTTAATGTGATAGTTATTACCTGCGATCCGCCCGGAGTTATGGTTCCGCTTGAGGGGTTTACTGTAACATAATTCCCTGAGGCACCGTTTACCGTAACCTGACCACTTACCTGATTAGTTGCACCGTCATCATCCGTTACTAAAAGTGTATAATTATAAACATTAGCTTGGGAATATGAATGTGTAGCAATTTGTTCAGTACTTGTTAGACCGTCTCCGAAATTCCACAAATAATTTGTTATTTGTCCGTCATTATCATATGACGACGACGCATCGAATGTAATGCTTTCATTGATATCAACAGAAGTTTCTGAGATATTTGCAATCGCTACAGGACTCTGATTACCGGTTTCAGTTGTTTTTGTACCGTAAGCCCGTATTAAAAACGCCGTTGTTTCATAACCGGATTGAGTATTCAAATTAGCCCACTCATAACCATTAAAATAATAGCTCTTATTCGGAACCGAAGCATCTTCATCCGCACCTGCGGGATAGGGAATTGAGCTATAGCTGTATATTTCTATATAAAAAGTTTCTCCATCTGCAAATGTTAGTGACGGATTCAAATCAATATCAAACCAGTCGCCGGTCGGAGCAAGTGCAAGACTCATGTCCCCATCACTCAGCAGATTAAAATCTTCATCAAAAACCGCGGCATAAATTTCATTTAAGTATGCATCCTCGGTTCTCATATAAAAACCAAATCCATCAAGTGTATAATTGAATCCTGAAACAGTAAATTCATTCATCCAATCAAAATCATCCCCTCCGAATCCTATGAACATGTCAGCACCGGAATCGCCGTCATCCAGATAAAGAATATCATCACCGTTTACTTTATTCAGTTGCAAGAACTTACTTTGAGCTTCCTGCTTAATTAATTTTCTTTTATTGGAAGCGGCTTTTTGAAGTTTTGTCTTAAGTATACTACTCGTGGATATTCCTGATTCTGTTTTTTGCAAAACATATTTCGGATTATTTGTTTTACTCAGGTTTCCTGAAAAGTTACCGGATGCTGAAATATTATAAGTCAATGGCGCGGTTCCGGTATTACTTAAAATAAAACTTGTAGTTCCGGTTTGTCCCTGCTCAAATTGTAAATTAAGATTATTAACATTAACCGAAGGAACAGCAACACCATGAGTACCGGCATCAACTTTAGCTATAAATGCGCCTCGTCCATGAGTTCCGGCAACAATTGTTCCGTCTGATTTTCTTGATGCCAGATAATTCACAACCACATTTCCGATTGTGTTTTCGCCTTCAAGAGTCCAAATCGTGTTAGCCCCGTTTAATTGATCAGTTGAATAAACGCCTGTACTTGTCGCCACAAAATATTGAGCGCCGCTTTCAGTAGGCAGAATTGTAGCGCCTCGAATTGACGGTCCGGGGTTTTGTTCTGTGCCTGTAAGATTGCCTTCAACAGATGTGAAATTCTGTCCACCGTTTGTTGAATGATAAATTCCGACGATGTTATAATTTGAAAAGATTACCATAATCTCATTTCCGTTATCAGGATTAACAGCAATATTGTGCGGATAATTAGCCGGCGGCAAACCTGCTATTGAAATATCAACAGGGGCACCGGTTGCCGTATTCGCGTTATCCAGTTTGTAAATTTTCGGCAATCCTGTTGCATTCTGAGAATAATCTATTGCTGCATAATAAAGCCTGTGCGATGGTTCAATAACCGACATAGCCATAGAAGTAATTGTATAACCCTGAGGAGCCGAGAGATTTGTTAATTGCGTCCACCCCTGAGAAGTACCTGTACCGAAATCAGGATTATTAGGAAGAGAATTGAGTTGATTATTCCTCCAAATTTTATTCCCAGCCGGATAAATCATGATATTTTCATCTGAGGGGTCTATCACAAACGGATTAATGAATAACATGTCTTCTGCGTTGTTAGGCGTAATATTACTCCAGTTCGGATATTCTCTTTGCGGATTGCCGTTGTTATCATAATTGCCACGGATAATTGCGCCGTTCTGAGCTGAGACATAAGGGA
>CAZEXO010000052.1:0-20009 GCA_964516545.1 uncultured Melioribacteraceae bacterium | reverse complement strand
GAATTTACCAGCCTCAGGTTGGCCTCAGAATGCGGTTTTCAACCTCTGGCAGTTTGATTAACTGAAACATTTCATAAAAAAGGAAGACAGTCAGCCTTCCTCTCAGAAATCAATACTTTGTTATGACTTATCGATTTGTACCCACGAGAGGAATCGAACCTCCGACCTGCGGTTTAGGAAACCGTCGCTCTATCCTTCTGAGCTACGTGGGCAACTTCAAATAATTATATTATGCAGTAACAAAAAATAAATAACAAAACTAAAAAAAACTCACCAACCATTTTACCCCCGCGTGCTCAATATTCTTTAACTGAACACCGGGAATGTTTTTACAACGTTTAATCAGATGATGCCAAGTGGAGTTTGTTTATACTCTACGTGATTTTATATATGATATAAGCTCATTAATATGGCGGACTTCGCCGGCCGTAAGAAGATGTTCCACACTTTGCATATTCAGGTCAAGCCACTTTGTATTAATATTTTTCACGGCATTTTCTATTTCTACGTTAAATGTTTCGGGATCTTCGAATACTTTTGTTGAGAACTTAGCTGCCGCTCTCAGATTGATAACTTTGCTGAGTTTACTATCGGTAATAATTTTTAACATATCCCAGGTGAAGTCATTATAATTCGCACAAATATCAATTGCAGCCTGGCCGGCTTTTTCGGTAATATCACTTCTTCCCATATTTAATAATGACTGATCGCCGCCGAGCGCCAATAATTCCTTGATAACATTGTCAGCTTCGTATTTTTTTGTCAGCGCAAGAGCAGCCATTCTGTCTATTGCGATGCCGGCAGCTTCGGCAAGTCTTTCCTTGGCAATATCAGCGATGGCTTTATTTCTGAAATCTTTCGAGAGTTTCATTATTTCTTCGTATCTGCCGGCCTGAACGAGTTTTTCAATTCTTACAGTCGCCTGTTCAGGTGTCTCTTCATTTCCCTGTTTCCTGATTTCATTCCACCCGTCTACTTTATTCTGGAAGGAAGTACCTTTTATCATCGTATCATTTATTTTCGCCAGCAGTTTTTTTGTTACTGGATCGTGAGACCAAATATTCATTTTGTTGAGTAAAAGTTTGCTTAACACCATCTCATGAAATTCATTATTAATGTTAAAACTTACCAACAATTCTCCACCTAACTCACCAAACCTAAAATGATTAACGACCATAGTTGGATTATGATCCTTAAGCGACTTAAGAAGCTCTTTTATCTTTTCCGCTTCTTTTTTATTTGACTTGACGATTACTTTTGCAAAATCCATAATTTCCTTGAGCCTTAATTAAAATTAAACCACACCGGCATGATATAAAGTTTATTATCGATAAAAAGGGATAAAGGTTTAAATAAATTCCCTTTTTTGAATTAATTATGCCCAGTTTGTGACTCACCTCAAAATAAAATTTGGAGTCTTATTCAGTATTCAACACATGAGGTCTGAGTGTCTGCAAATTTAACTCAGAAATAATACTATTGCAAGCTTCTTAAATTGATATTTCAATATCGTTTTAATAACTTTGAACTTCTATTTTCAAAAAAAGGAGATGAAATGACAACGATAGTTGACATAGTTGGAAGGGAAATACTCGATTCGAGAGGTAATCCAACAGTGGAAGTTGAAGTATTATTGGAATCAGGAATTGTAGGCAGAGCGGCTGTTCCAAGCGGCGCATCAACAGGTGAGCAGGAAGCGGTTGAATTACGTGATGGCGACAAAGGCAGATATTTAGGGAAAGGCGTTCTAAAAGCGGTTGATAATGTTAATGAAAAAATCGCTGATGAATTAATTGATTTTGATGCTGCAGATCAGGTAGCCATTGATAATTTTTTAATTGACCTTGACGGCACTCCTAATAAGTCAGTATTAGGTGCAAACGCTATTCTCGGCGTTTCATTGGCCTGCGCTAAAGCCGCCGCTGAAGCTTTCGGTTTGCCTTTATATCGCTATATTGGCGGAGTTAATGCAAAAGTTCTTCCTGTCCCAATGATGAACATTCTGAATGGCGGAAGTCATGCAGATAATACTGTTGATTTCCAGGAATTTATGGTGATGCCTCATGGGGCCGAATCATTTGCCGAAGCTCTCCGTATGGGAACAGAAACATTCCATAATCTGAAAGCAGTTTTGAAATCAAAAGGATACAGCACATCAGTCGGCGATGAAGGCGGATTTGCACCTAACCTGAAATCGAACGAGGAAACTATTGAATTAATTCTGGAAGCTATTACCAAAGCCGGATACAAACCGGGTGAACAAATCAGTCTGGCTCTTGACGTCGCTTCAAGCGAAATGTATAATAAGGAAAAAGGTAAATACGTTTTCTTTAAGTCGGATAAAAAAGAAGTTACATCCGACCAGATGATTGACATCTATGCTAAACTGGCTAAACAATATCCGATAATTTCAATTGAAGACGGACTTGATGAGAATGACTGGGAAGGCTGGAAAAATCTAACCAACGCGCTTGGTAAAAAATTACAATTAGTCGGCGATGATTTATTTGTAACCAACACACAAAAATTAATCAGAGGAATTGAATCATCAACCGCGAACTCAATTTTAATAAAAGTAAACCAGATTGGTACTTTAACCGAAACACTGGACGCTATTGAAATGGCGAAAAAAGCCGGTTATACAACGGTTATCAGTCATCGTAGCGGTGAAACCGAAGATTCAACTATTGCTGATATTGCAGTAGCAACTAATGCCGGACAAATTAAAACCGGTTCAGCCTGCCGAAGCGACAGAATGGCAAAATACAATCAATTATTAAGAATTGAAGAAGAACTCGATACTACAGCCATTTATCCCGGAATCTCCGCAGTCAACTACAAAGCTTGACACCGATAGTTCTATTCCATAGTTTTACATACAAAAGCGTCTGACAACAGGCGCTTTTTTTCTTAACGCAAAATTAATTGTATGAGGAAAAACATGGCTGATTCAAAGCTATCAAAGGTGAATAACCTCCTGAAAAAACAAAAGATTGAGGTGATTGATTTAAAGGCAATAGACCTGACCGGGAGACTGCACCACATATCTTTGCCGGTTAATAATAATATTATGAACAAACTTTTAAAAGAGGGAGTGGGATTCGACGGCTCAAGTTATGGTTTCAGAAAAGTAGAAAACAGTGATATGATTCTTATTCCTGATTTAGACACGGCTGTTCTTGATCCTTTCAGAGATACTCCAACTCTAAGTTTTTACTCGAATATCCTTTTAACTGATAAAAACAGATCTGCATTTAGCCAGGACGGCAGAAGGATATTAAAAAACACTGAACTTCTTCTGCAAAAATCTACCGGTGCTGACAGGTGTATGTGGGGTCCTGAATTTGAGTTTTATATTTTCAGCCAGGTGAGCATGGAGAACACCAGCAATACCGCCGTACTTCAACATCTTACTACAAAGTTGATCACGCTGAAGAATTTTATAAACGGGCATATCACGCGGCTAACCCTTTTGACATTTATGACGACTTCAGAGATGAAGCATGCAAATTTTTTAAGATGCTGGGTATTGAAGTTAAATATCATCATCATGAAGCGGGAGAACGTGGTCAACAGGAAATTGAGACTTCTTTTCATGGAAGTCTACACACGGCTGATAACATAATTACTGGGAAATATATTCTTTTTAATCTGGCCCGAAAACATAATCTGCATGTTACATTCATGCCTAAACCAATGTATCATCAGGCGGGTAATGGGTTACATTTGCATATGTTCCTTACACGGAAAGGTAAAAACGCTTTCTATAAAAAAAATGAATACGGAAATATCAATGAACTCGGAAGATATTTTATCGGCGGATTACTTAAACATGCGCCCGCGCTTGCAGCGTTTTCAAATCCGAGCACTAATTCGTTTAAAAGACTGGTTCCCGGTTTCGAAGCGCCTGTTGCACTTACTTACGGGATGGGTAATCGTGCCAGCGCGATTCGGATACCGAAATATGTTTCCAACCCCGATGAAACAAGATTTGAATACCGTCCGCCGGATGCAACAGCTAATCCTTACTTTTGTTTATCGGCGATGTTACTTGCTGGAATTGACGGCGTACAAAATAAAATTGATCCTGTGAAAGAAGGATACGGTCCTTACGATAAAAATATTTTTGAAGAGTTGGAAACGGGGAAGATTCAATTTTTACCGAGAAATCTTACCGAAGCACTTGACGCCCTGAAAGCCGATCATGGTTTTCTGAAATTCAACAACATCTTCTCGGATGAACTTTTGGATCAATGGACTAAAACCAAAGAAGAAGAGGTAAAATCAATTCAAACAATGCCTCATCCTTTCGAGTATAAAATGTATTTCACCTTATAATTATTAAGCAGCCGATATTAATTATCGGCTGTTTTCCTCATTTGTTTTCTAAACCAAAACAGCCTAATTTTGCTTTTCATTTTTTATGCACTTTCTCTGAGAAATTAATTATGCCATACATTGGTGAAATCGCCGCTGTTATCACAGCGCTTCTTTGGTCAGCAACATCAATCGCATTCACTGAAGCATCACGAAAGGTGGGATCCCTTGTTGTGAATATTACACGTTTGATTTTTGCTGCTATTTTTCTTTTTGTGACAATAGCTTTATTTGGTTTTGATATAAAACTTTCCTTTGAACAAATAGTGGCTCTCGTGCTTAGCGGTTTAGTTGGATTTGTTTTTGGCGATGCTTTTCTTTTTAGAGCATACAAAGAAATAGGCGCAAGACTGAGCATGTTAATCATGGCTCTTGTGCCGGCGTTGTCATCTTTACTTGCCTTTATTTTTCTAGGAGAAAAAATTTCTCTGCTTGTAATTATCGGTATTGCTATTACTACTTTGGGTGTGGCTCTGGTCGTGATGCAGAAAGATGATCAACCATCGGGAAGTGTTAATAAAATTGGAATTATCTTCGGAATTTTCGGAGCCATCGGTCAGGCGGTGGGAATGATATTTGCCAAACAAGCGTTCAACCTGGGTGAAATAAATGGTTTTGTCGCAACTCTTGCCAGGATAATTCCATCGATAATTATTCTTTACCCGATAACTTTTTTTATCAGAACGGCAAGAAATCCTTTCAGAATATTATTCGCCAACAAAAGGGGATTAGTGTTCACACTGGTCGGTTCGGTGGTTGGACCGTTTCTGGGAGTAACTTTTAGTCTTATCGCAGTTGCAAATACTTACGTAGGCATCGCGTCGACTCTTATGGCGACAGTTCCAATAATTATGTTACCAATCACAAAATATTATTATAAAGAGAAACTATCAGCCTATTCCATCGCCGGAGCTTTTATCGCTGTTGGTGGTGTTGCAATTTTATTTCTTAACTAGTCTTCCTGTGTTCTTCAAGTATCCTCTTGAAATCTAAGTAATCTTTCCCGCTAAAAGTAACAAAGATTACTTTCTCAAGATCATTATCATCGGCTAAAAAATTGTTCACGGTTTTAATTGCAATGAGTGAAGCTCTTTCGAAAGGGAATCTGTAAACGCCCGTGCTTATTGAGGGAAACGCTATTGATTTGATGTTATGATTTGATGCGATTACTAATGAACTAAGATAACAGTTTCTTAATAAATCATCCTCATTTTTATTTCCGCCCATCCAAACTGGTCCGACGGTGTGTATGACAAATTTTGCCTGAAGCGAATAACCTTTTGTAATCTTTGCTTCACCTGTCAGGCATCCGTTAAGAGTTTTGCATTCGCTAAGAAGCTGAGGTCCCGCCGCTCGATGAATAGCTCCGTCAACACCTCCACCGCCAAGCAATGAAGTATTCGCAGCGTTAACAATGGCATCGACAGATAATTTGGTTATGTCGCCCTGAACAAGTTCAATTCTATCATCAATCATCTTTATTTTTCTTGATTGTGAATTGTGAAATCAACTCCTTAAAATCCGGAAATATTTCTTCAAGGTTTTTCCGGTCGGCTAATTCAAAATCATCATACTCAAAACCAGGCGCAACTGCACAGCTAAAAAGTCCGAAGGAATTTTTATCAGTTAATTCGGCAGCAAACCAACTTCCTCTTTTTACAGTATATTGCATCACTTCATTTTCTGATAAATTACCGCCTAAGATAACAGAAGAATAACCGGACTCCTGATCGAGAAGGTGAATTCTTACTGATGAACCAATATGGAAATACCATGTTTCATCTGAGTTAACTTTATGCAAATGAGAAATCTGTTCCTTATCCAGCAGGTAATAAATAGAAGTAAAAAAGGATCTTCTGCCATTATATCTTCCGGGCAAAAATTCCTTTTCAAGATATTCATTCGATTTAAAAACTTCAGCAAAATAACCTCCTTCAGGATGAGGTTGCAAACTGAGTTTATTGACAATTTCATCTTTAGTCATTTTAAAATCCATAAGTATTAGTGAATGCGTTGTTCAAAATAATTTTTGTGTCAATTTAATACAAATGTTTGCTACTTCGCAAAATGAGAACGTAAAAAGACGATTTATTCATAGTAAATATATACTAAAACTGGCACAGTTGTTGAAAGATTATTATCTCTAAACAATTAAAATGAATCATGGAACTAATACCGGTCTTAACACAAATTCTTATTTATGGCGGTTTTTTATTGATTATCGTTCTTCTGGCGACATCAATCAGACTGAAAGTAAAAAAGCCAGTTAAGAAACAGGTGAGTAAAAAAATTGACATATGGGAATACAGCAGAAAGGTTAGAGAAAGTCAGATTGCGAATAGTAGTATCATGAAAAAAACACAGACAGAACCTGAAAGGGTAAGTCAAAAGAAATTATCCATTCAACGCGACTACAAAAAAGAAAAATCCAACTGTCGGCAATATCCCGATTATTCATGTGAAAACCGGTTTAGCATCGTAAGGGATATCTACAAGAATCTTAACTGATTTTCATAAACATGAAGTCATACCCCACTAAAAAAAATCGCTTAATGGTTTAGGAAATTTCTGAAACATATCTTTATAAAACATTTCCTTAGATCATGAAATTTCTGTATCATAATAACACATAATGTCCTCTTATCTCAAAACAAGAACGAATAAATTGCATTTCTAAGTAGTATTAACATGCTATTTCTGGCATGATAATTGGTCTTAATTATTATCACCAAGAAAGAAAAAAAATGGAATTAGTTAACCTGATAACTCTATTGGCAATTACGGGTTATTTGATCTTATTATTGTCCTGGATCATCATTTTCATAAGATCAAACAAGGTTAAGAAAGTTACGAAACGCGTAGAGAGAAAAATTGTAACTGACAACCAAACCCGAAAAATAATTACAACAATTATTACTTATACAAAACAACCGGAATCAAAAGAAGATTCGCAAGGGGATTATGGGACAACTTTTTTGCCACAACACTTTTCAGGTTTTTCTCTTCCGTATCAGAATCAAAATGACAAAAATTCCACGAAAAGATTCTCAATCGTAAAAAACTTACAGCGCGAAGTAAGATAACTTAATAAGCGGATAAACTTTTATGAATAGGTTTTTCAGGGAAAAGAGATTTTATTTTATCTACATACTTTTTAGCGCGTTCGGGTTTATTGTAATTCATTTCATACAAAGCTCTGTATGTTAACATAGAATACAAGGTGGTCTCTATAAAATCCGTGTATTTGTTTCCTGCTTTCGGTCGACGCAGAATGAAATCGGGGTCGGGCGCCGAAACATAATTATTTGTCTTAACAACCTTAAATAAAAATAAATGCGGAACAATCGTATAACCTTCGGGAAGTTTGAACTGCCCATTTTGAATTTCATTCTGCAATAATTCAATTCCAATAAAATAATTATACTTTTCCATATTGTCGGATACCAGACCGGTCATTATTTTTTGATAATACTCCTCAAGTATCTGCGGATTAAAGTTGCCCCCATGTTCGAAAGGTTTAAGCGCATCTAAAAAAGTGGAAATATTTTTCTCCTGACCACGAATCATTTCAGGGTGATTATTTTTCAATTGATCGTAGTACCATGAACGGCGTAATAATTCCTTATCGATTACTTTAACATCGTTTCGGAAATTTTCAGCTAATTGAAAATAATACGAAGCCGAAATAAAATAATCCCATTGATAAGAAAAGATTACCGAACCGGGTTCAACGCTTGACAATATTCCTTTTGTATAATCCTCAAATATGTAATTCTCACTCTGATCTACATTTTTGTAATTTGACCAAGCTAAATAGAAACACGACAATAACACCGCCGTTATTAAGTAATTCTTATTAATCTTTTTTTGTAAATGATGAAAGATCAGAATCAATGCTATCGAAAGGAAAAATGCAAACATAATATATGCGAGCAGAAAGTATGAATCTATATCAACAATATCATAATTGATTGAATAGGCAATTGTAGTCAGCGCTGTAAGAGAAAGAAAATAGAATAGTTTTTTTACCCGGCGGAATGAGTAAATAATTCCGGTAATAATCAGCGCAAAACCGACATAGGTAAATTCATCCGGGAGATTAGTTATGAAATAGATGAATTGTTTTTTTGCACTTTCGAAAGATGAAAAAAACCAGGGACTATATTGGGCGCCTCTGAAATGTCTCCAAAAATTATCAAACGTAACAGGATTACCCCAGTTAAGTGAAGGACTGAATGATGCCCTTAGCGGCAGATATAAATAAATAAGAATTAATACCGGTAAAAAGATAAGAAACATTTTAATGAGTAAACTGAAAGACATGCGGGAAAATTTATTCTTACTAAAAAAAATAAATGCTATGCCGGGAATTAAGAGAATTGTTGTAAGATGATTTGAAAAAGCCAAAGCGAGTACAAATGCCAGTACAAACCATGTTTTTTTTGATGATGCATTAACATCTTGCGAAAATAAAACTTTCACAAGAAGAAAGATTAATATGTTCATCAGGAGCAGATGCAGCGAATATACTTCTACAGAAGTGCTTTGAAACCAGAAAGTTTTTCCAAAAGCTAAAAACAAACTACCGGAAATAATTATTACTTCTTTTACCAGGTATGTTGTCTCAAAGAATACAGATACGGAATTCTGTTTTTTTGAAGCGCTCTTTGGAAAAGATACAGGAAAATTATTCAGAATAATTCTTAAAGATTTTGAGAAAAAGAATACAGCAAATCCGCAAAACAGAGCAGCTAAAATATTCAAGGATAATATTTTCGTAAACGGCAACGGGAGAAGAAGAAACAAATATCCTATCATTGTAAACAATGGATAACCGGTAGGATGTGCAATTCCGGCAGTGGCTTGTACGGCTGCAAGTTCCCCCGAATCTATTTGAACAACGCTGGGGGCGAGCGTAAAAAAATAGAAAGAGATTGCGATTATAAAAGGAATGAAATCAACTGATTTCCGGTAAAATTGTTTCACATTATTTCCGCAGTTGTTGAAATATTTTATTGTCTTCAGAAAATATTTTATTCATCTCACTTCTCAGCTCGATTCCCAGAAGTTTGTTAAACGCTTTATTCAGATAGATGTTTTTGTCGATGTCGACAGGCAGTTTGGATTTATTTTGTCCCGTGATACTCTGGAAAATAATCTCAATCGATTTTAGTCGATGATAATTAACAAGTAATGTTTCAGCGGATAATTTTGAGAAACATTCGGTTACTAATTCCGGTACTTTTGAGTCATAGTCTTTTCCAATTAATTTTTTATACATAACCTTGTCATTCAGGACAAGGTAATCGGCAATGTATTCGATTGTCAGGAATCCGCCGTGATTATATTTGATATCGATTGATTTATTCAACACGCCGGCTTTTTCATTTATTATTCTTCGATGCATATTAAAAATCGAGGCGTAAATATCTTTTATTTCCAGTCTTTCGTATGAAGATGTAATGCCATGGATAAATTTATTATAAATTTTTTTATTACCCGTGATGAAGGATATTTTCTGGAAAGCCTGAAATTCCCATAATTCAGCCCGTCCCGATAAATATTCTTTATAGGCATTTAATTCACTTACTATCGGAGCGTTTCTCCCTTCGGGACGCAGCTTAAAATCAATAGTGAATGGAGCGATTATTTTTGCAGTTTCAGCAATAAACTCTTCGCTGGCTTTTTGCATATCTCCAAGATTTTCCAGCCCTTCGCCGACGATAATAAGATCAACATCCGAAGAATACGTCATCTCACGTATTCCGAAACTACCAAGACCGGCGATGAAATATTTATAATTGACGAAATATTTATTTGCCTGTTGAGCTATGTGGTGTCGGATATAGTCACTAATTAATTCAGAGAAATTATTCTGATCGATAAGTTTCAGATTCAGTTGAACAGTAACAATAAGCAGAAGGTGTTTCATTGAAATTGAGCCGAACAGAGACTCAATATTTTTCACAAAAATATCGCCGGAAAAAAAATAATCCGACATTTCCGGATTTGAACATATCGAATCAATAAATCTCCTGGAGTATTCGCAAAGAAAAAGTATATCAGATAACAATTGTTTATTTTGTAATTGCTGATACCAGAATGAATGCATCCCCGAAGATTTGATCAGAGTATGAAAATTTTCCAGAACAAGATCAGGATTTGATGAGTTTTGCAGGCAAAAATTAATGTCAGGTTCAATCTTTTTGAAGAGTTCGATTGTGCGTGAATTAAATTCCTTGGTGCCCAATAATCCCGTACCGCTACGGAGATATCTGATGTTTTGCTTTGCGCGCGGATCGTCGGTAAATTTTATCTGATTAAACAGATTTGATTCCATTCCGATCTCACCGGCTCCTGAAATATATTTGTTGAATATTTTTCGGGTTGTTTTTTTTAGCTTTTCTACCTCAGCGAGAAAATCATCTTTTGTTAAATGACCCATGAAAAATGCCAGTTTCGTAAGCAGCTCAGAGTCTTCCGGAATTTCATGTGTCTGAATATTATTCATCAGTTGAAGATAATGCTCTATCTTGCGGTAATATGTATAAGAGCGGCACATTTGTTCAGCTTCATTTTGACGGAGTAAGTTTCTCTTAACCAACTCCTTTAAACCTGTCAGTGAATTTCCTGTCCGCAACTGAGTAACATAACCCGCGTTTAACATTTGCATCATCTGAATCAGGAATTCTATATCGCGGATTCCGCCGATTGATTTTTTTATGTCGCCTTTGCCGCTAGCGGAATTTTCCACATCATTTCTCATTTTCGCAATTTGCGCAACCGGTGATTCCATAAAGGATTTCGGGTATATAAACGGTGTGACTCTTTTAAGAAATTCATCATAGAAAGATTTGTGACCTCCCATGAAATTCGCTTTAATGAGCATTTGACGCTCCCAGGCTTCACCTCTTGATTCATAATAAAAAATAGTGTCCTGGAGTGTTCTTGCGAGAGGTGATTGCTGACCATCGGGGCGTAATCTTAAATCCACGCGATAAATAAATCCCTGTTCGGAAATAAAGTTGGAAGTCTGAACAAAAAGTTTTATCGATTCCTGAAATATTTCATTGTAGTCCCGCTTAATTTTCGATTTGAGCTTGGTGTTTTTATCGAAAACAAACATCAGATCAATATCAGAGGAATAATTAAGTTCATCTCCGCCCAGCTTGCCAAGAGAAATAATTGCAAATTTATTGCCGGGTCTTTCAAGTTCATTTTTTTCAAGAGTTTCATCATAGCATATTTCAAACAATGCCGAAGAAATTGATGAAGCCAGCGCTGATATTTGACTCGTAACTTCCTCAAGATTCCCGATTTTGAGTATATCATATACACCTATTTTTAAAGTATACCTGCGTTTCAACAGTCGCAGATAATTTATTTTTGCCTGGAATGATTTATAATTATTTAACGACTGAGTTATTTCTTTGTTTAAGTTCTCAGCAACAAGTTTTTTTTGCAGATAACTCTGATCGAATAGCTGGTAAAGGAATTCGGGATTTCTTACAATTATATCAGTCAGATAATTGCTGTTGAAAGAAATCGCTATCAGGATTTCGATATGATGTTCATACTTCAGGCTGTCGGAAAAAAAGGAAAATTTATTATATAATGAATCGATTATTCTGCTTAAGTTTGAAAGTGACGAATTGAAAACGGGGTATTTCTTTATTTCCTTTTTGTAAGCATGTATTAGTTCTTCAATTTTCGCAGGAATTAGATATTCCTTCGCGGTTTCGAAAATATATTCTTCGAAATTCCTGAGTATGGATTTAGAGGATTCTGACATTCCGGATAAATTAGTTATATTATTTTGAAACAATCGGAAAAATAAGATTTATAAGCGAAACTGGCTAATTTAATATTGCTTATTCTGTGTTTTCCTGATTGAATTGCTTAATCAATAATAAACACGTTAAGAATCGCTTCTGGATTATTGCTTCCATTGCATTTCAGGGGGTCATTCTTTAACTTTCTTATTCTGAAAAACGAGGAAATTAATGCTGACGAATTTATTAAAAAAGTTGTTTGGTGATAAGAACGCTAAAGTCTTAAAAGAGTATTGGCCTATTGTTGAGGTAATAAATAAATATTACGCTGAATATGAAAATTTATCCGATGATGAACTTCGCGCAAAAACCACAGAACTTAAACAGCGGATTGAAGAAGCTACTGCAGATAAAAGGAAAAAAATTGAAGAGATAAAAACTATTCTGAAAGCGGATGATTATGAGGGTGATCGACTTGCGCTATACGATCAACTGGAAAAATATGAAGAAGAACTTACAGAAGAGTATGAAGATGTGCTGGATGAAATATTACCTGAGGCATTTGCCGTTGTAAAATCAACATGCAAACGCCTGGTCGGTAAGAGCTGGGATGCTGCCGGTAATAAAATTAGCTGGGAAATGGTGCCGTATGATGTTCAATTAATCGGCGGCATTGTGTTACATCAGGGTAAAATTGCCGAGATGGCCACCGGTGAAGGTAAAACGCTTGTAGCCACACTTCCAATATACTTAAATGCATTAACCGGACGCGGTGTTCATGTAATCACGGTTAATGATTACCTTGCTCAACGTGACTCCGAATGGATGGGCGAGGTTTATAAATTTCACGGGCTCACGGTGGGCTGTATCCTTAATACAATGGATCCTGAAACACGCAAAGAAATTTATTCGAGAGATGTAACTTACGGTACGAACAATGAATTCGGTTTTGATTATCTCCGCGACAACATGGCCGTGTCAATTGAAAATTGTGTTCAACGTAAACACAATTATTCAATTGTGGATGAAGTGGATTCTGTGCTTATTGACGAAGCGAGAACGCCGCTCATCATTTCTGGTCCCGTTGGCTCAACCGAACATAAATTTTATGACATGAAACCACGGGTAGAACGTATCTTTAAAAAACAAGCGCAGTTAGTAGCGTCTTTGGTTCAGGAAGCGGAAAATATTCTTAAATCAGAAAACGGGCAGGATCGTCATCAGGCTGGAATTTTGCTTTTGAGGGCTCATAGAGGTTTTCCTAAAAATAAAAAACTCATGAAAGTATTAAGCGAGCCGGAAAACAAAAAACTGATGCAGCAAACTGAAATGGAATTCCTACGCGAGAACGCTAAACGCATGCCTGAAATTGACGAGGAATTATATTTTGCCATAGAGGAGAGACAAAACTCAATTGATTTGACTGAGAAGGGAAGAGAAGAACTGGCGATTGGTTCACCTGAAGGTAAAGATTTTTTTGTACTTCCCGATCTGGCAACGGAATTGATTAAAATTGACAACACAGAACTTCCCGATGAAGAGAAGGTTACCCAAAAAGATGAGCTTTACAAACTATACAGTGAAAGAAGTGATAGAATTCATACCTTGAACCAGTTGCTAAAAGCATACACTTTATTTGAAAAAGATGTAGAATATGTCATTACCGAAGAGGGAAAGATTGCTATTGTTGATGAGTTTACGGGACGCGTTCTTCCCGGAAGACGTTATTCCGACGGGCTCCATCAGGCAATTGAAGCCAAAGAAAATGTTAAAGTGGAACGTGATACCCAAACTATGGCCACAATCACTTTGCAGAATTATTTTCGTCTTTACAGAAAACTCGCAGGTATGACCGGTACCGCCGAAACCGAAGAGGGTGAGTTTTACCAAATTTATAAACTGGAAGTAGTTGTCATACCGACAAATCAACCAATTACACGTGATGATCAGGAAGATGCTATCTTCAGAACGAAACGCGAAAAATACAACGCCATAATTGAGAAGATAAAAGAATTAAAAGAGGAAAAGAGACCGGTTCTTGTCGGTACAACTAATGTTGAGGTATCTGAGACGCTGAGCCGCATGCTAAAACGTCAGGGTGTTCAGCACAATGTTTTAAACGCAAAACAGCATAAAAGGGAAGCGGAAATTGTTGCTCACGCCGGACAACCAGCTGCCGTTACAATCGCAACAAATATGGCTGGTCGTGGTACCGATATTAAGTTAGGTGCAGGAGTGGTTGATCGTGGTGGTTTATATATTTTGGGAACTGAGCGTCATGAATCGCGCCGAATTGATCGCCAGCTTCGCGGACGTTCCGGTCGTCAGGGTGATCCCGGCGTATCAAAATTTTATCTGTCTCTCGAAGATGACCTGATGAGATTATTCGGAAGTGACAGAATTTCATCTGTGATGAGCCGTATGGGTCTTCAGGAAGGTGAGGTAATTGAGCATCCTCTCATTTCCAAATCCGTTGAACGTGCGCAGAAAAAAGTTGAGGAAAACAATTTCTCGATAAGAAAAAGACTGCTCGAATATGATAACGTGATGAATCAGCAGCGTGAAATTATTTATGCAAAAAGAAGACAGGCTCTGGAAGGTGAGAGATTAAAAGATGCAGTTATGCAATATCTTGATGAATATGTTAACGGACTGCTTGACAGATGTTATGAAAACGCCTTGCTTGATGAAATGCATGATGAACTCTTGCAGCATTTACTTGTAGATGTAAAATTTGATCCGGCTAATTATGAAGCTAAAGGACGCGATGGGATTAAAAATGATATTATAACCGCGGCTACTAATTTTTATGAACGAAAAGAAAAAATGCTCGGCTCGGAATTAATGGCCAGACTCGAACGTTATGCTGTGTTGAGCGTTATTGATGAGAAGTGGAAAGAACACCTTCGGGAAATGGATGACCTCAAGGAAGGTATCGGGCTTAGAGCTTACGGTCAGAAAGATCCGTTACTTGAGTACAAAGGAGAGGCGTTCAACTTGTTTTTATCGCTTCTCGAAACAATCAGAAATGAAGTGATTTCTTTCTGTTATAAATTTTTCCCTCAACAGGCTGAACAGGTTAGAGCAAGGAATGTGAGAAGTTCGGGTAACATAATGGCCAGTAAGGATAATGTAACTAACCTTGGTTTACAAACTCAGGACGATGAAGGCGCGAGACGCGGTAAACAACAGCCTGTTCGCGTTGCTGACAGAGTTGGAAGAAATGACTTATGCCCATGCGGAAGCGGTAAGAAGTACAAACATTGTCATGGAAAGAATTAAAGGTGTCTGCATGAAAAAAATTGAAGCGATAATTCGTCCGTTCAAGCTCGATGATGTTAAAGAAGCTTTGTTGGAAGAAGGAATAAAAGGATTAACTATTACCGAAGTCCGCGGTTACGGACGTCAAAAAGGACATAAAGAAACTTACAGGGGGAACGAATATCAGATTGAATTCATACCGAAGATAAAACTTGAAGTAGTCGTGAAAGGCTCGGAAGCAGAGAAGGTTGTCAGCGCAATTCTGCGTTCTGCTAAAACAGGTCAGGTAGGAGATGGAAAAATTTTCATTTATAATGTTGAAGACGCCATCAGAATCCGAACTGATGAGTCAGGTCCCGACGCTTTATAATTCACTAACTTAGAAGGGAACATGAAAATATTATCATTTAGAAAAAGAGTTTTCGTAATTCTTTTTTTCGTCCTTGTTTTATCCGGTTGTGGAGTATGGACAGATTTTACCACATATTTCAATCTATATTACAATACCTCTGTTGCATTCGAAAAAGCCGAAGTTGAAATCGCTAAACAAGAGAAAGATATTTTTGAGTTCAGAGAAGAAAAAATTATCGGACCGGCTGATCAAAACCTCACAAAGGTAATCGAAAAATGTTCGAAAATTTTGCAATTCAACGCAGAGTCAGCTTACTTCGATGATGCTCTTTTTATGAGCGGTAAAGCTTTTTATTATCAACAATCTTACACGAAAGCAATCAGAAAATTTCTCGAACTGCTATCTCTCGAAGATACTGACTTAAAATTGGAAGCCGAATTATGGCTTGGTAAAAGTCACATGCAAAAAAGAGAGTTTGAGGAAGGATTAACAATTCTTGATAATCTGAAAGAGAAGGCGCTTGAAGAAGATGAACCGGAAATATTTGATGCGGTAATGATAACGGAAATTTCTTATCAGATTTACAGAGAAAACTTTGAGACAGCAATAAGCAGTTGCACTAAACTTATCGAAACAACTGAAAACAAAGAATTAATTTCCGAAACATATTTTAAGCTTGGTCAATTATACACAACCCTAGAAGATTACGAAAACGCATTAATGGCTTTTATGCAGGTGAATGAATTCTCTCCATCAGTTGAACTGGAATTCCAAAGTCAACTGCAATATTCAAAAGTGTTATCGGCACTTAATAAATATCCTGAAAGCATGGAAATACTTGATGACCTGATGAATGAAGATAAGTTTATTGACTATCAGGATCAAATACGGCTTGAGATAGGTAAAAATTATTACGAACTGGGTGAAATTGAAGATGCAAGAAATGTGTTAATGATTGTTGACTCCACGTACAAAAAGAGCGATTACTCAGGAATTGCGGATTTTTATCTCGGCAAACTGTGGGAAAATAAACTAGGCGTATATGACAGCGCGAAAGCCTATTATAAAAAAACCACCATATCAAAAGCTCCGGAAGAATTTAAGGATTCAGCAAAAGCAAAAGTTGAAGCTCTTGACAGATATACCTTCCTGAGAAACGAATTTGTGGTAAACTCAAAGAAAATGATTTATGCAATCGACAAAGAAAGATTTATCGAAGATTCAACAGCTTACGAAAATTATAAAGTCAGACTTGATGATTTTCTGACAGCCAAACTTGAAGAAATACAATCAACGACCACTGACCCGAATTTATTACTAAATCCAAGAAATGAAAGGCGAACACCGGCAGCCAGTCAATTAAATACACAGCAAACTGACAGCAATTCAACCCCGTTCGCAGAACAGACTGTGGCTGATGAAAAAAAAACCATCACGCCGGAAATGCTGCAAAGAGTGAGAGCGCTGCTCAAACCTGAAGATTATCCGAGTGATTTAGTTGAGGTAAAACAACCTTTCAAATCAAACCTCTCAGTTGATTCGCTCAACTCTCTTGTTGCAAAAAACGGTTTGGAACTTGGGAATCTTTTTTTTACCGAACTTGATGTGCCGGATTCAGCGTTCCATTATTTTGATTATCTGAGGGAAAACTATAGTAACCATCGGATTTACCCTAATTCACTTTTTGCTTTGGGTAGTCTCTACCTGATCCAAAAAAATCAAACAACCGCTGATAGTTTATTCAGAATTATTTATGATGAATACCCGCAAAGTACTGTTTACATTGATGCCGCAAAGATGCTGAATCTTTGGAATGAAGAGGATCATTTCGATCCTTCGAAAGATATTTTTCTGCGCGGTGAAAAAAAATACTTCGAAAATCAACCTGACAGCGCGATAGCTATCTGGAAAGAAATTGTTGATAATCATTCCTCATCTGAATATGCTCCTAAGGTTTTTTATTCGATCGGATACATACTTGAGAATGATCTGAATTTGCCGGACTCGGCCTATAGTGTCTACTCAAAATTAACGGAGTTATACGCGGGGAGTGAATATGCAAAAAGTATCAGGGCGAAAGTTGAGTTTTTCAAATCAACCGTGGATACAAATTCCGTTAAGCAAACTCCGGATACTCCTCCAACACCCGATAAACTGAAGAATGATGAAGATAAAAAAATCGAAAACGACGAACTAAAAAATTTGAATTCCCCGGAAGTAAAAATTCCTGAAAAAACTGATATTGAAAATATTATTCCAAAACGCGATAGTCTTATAACCGCGCCTGACAGCACTCAAACATTAAGACGCAATATCAGAAAAGAACCGGAAAAAGCGCGATAAGTTTTAAGAAAGTTCTTTACTAAATATGAATGAAAAAAAAATCATCGATCTTGTAAAAGATGGAGAAAATCTTCATGTTGAGTTTAAGCAAAGATTTTCTTCATATGAAAAGATTGCCAAAGAATTAATAGCCTTCGCGAATACACGCGGAGGCTTTCTTTTTTTAGGCATTGATGATGACGGCTCGGTTTACGGAGTTGCAAGTGAAAAAAGTGATACTGAATTATTAGTCCAAACCGTACGCGAATACTGTATTCCTCCCCTTGAGTATAAATTACACCACTTCGAAATTGAAGAACACGATGTTATTGTTGTAGAAATCCCGGAATCATCAAACAAACCTCACAGAATTCAGGATTATAAAAACGAGTTGGATCTGAATACAGCAACCGTATATGTTCGTGTTAATGATAAAAGTGTTCTGGCAAGTAAGGAAATGATTAAGCTTTTGCAGGCTTATGAATCCGAAGCTAACTTAAAAAATTATGAAATCGGAAAGAACGAGAAGATAGTGTTTGAATGGCTCGATAATAATGAATCCATTACGGTAAATGAGCTGAGTAAATATGCAAATATTTCAAGAAGAAGAGCTTCGCGGACTTTGATAAAACTGGTAAGAGCTAATTTGTTGATGATTCATGTTAAAGATAACGGTGAAAATTTTTTCACTTACATAGGTTGATTATTCACCGCTGAAAATATTTCTTATCTCGAAAATAGTAATACCGTATGCGACAGCCACATTTAACGATTGTTTTATCCCGAATTGCGGAATATCAATAGCGTAATCGCACAAGTCAATAAGATTCTGTGAAACGCCGGTGATTTCATTTCCGATTATCAGGCATAATGGAAAGTCATTTTTAGATATTTTGAAATAAGGAATGCTTTTATCTGTTTGCTCAAGGGCTATAACTTTTATTCCGTTCTTCTTCATCTCAAGAATAATATTCCGGGGATCTTTAACAAATTCCCAATTCACACTTTCGGTGGAACCTAAGGCTGTTTTAAGCACCTCTTTATTCGGCGGGTGAGGAGTGTAACCGCACAGATACAATTTCTCCACCATCACACCGTCAGATGTTCTGAAGACTGAACCGACATTGTAACTGCTCCGGATGCTGTCGAGAAAAACATATACTGGAATTTTTTTGACCTCATGAAGAGTATCAATCGTACTTCTGTTTTTTGAAATTTCGAAGTGGGATAACTTTCTGATTTTATCTGACATAGTTTGATTGAGCGGGACTGTTATTTGTTTAATAATTTATAGGCTTCTTCCATCGTCGGCACATAATCTACCTGATATCCTTCCACATTTTTTGTTATCGCAGCGGATTGAACAACGGCATTTTGAGAACTTCCGATTACTCTAATAGATTTCCGAACGCCAATATTTTTTAATTTTTCAAGAAGTCTTTGCGCAATTTTAAGAGCATCAGCATTTGCGATAGTGAAATTTGACATGTCATTAATAATATCAAATCCGGGGGCGAGTTTAGGTATTTCCTTTATAATCTCTTTCTCGATTTTTTCCATAGTTTCAGCAGAAATAAATCCCACAAATTTTATATGAAGAATATTTTTTTCAATATCCGCGAAAACCTTTTTCATTTTTTTGTCATCCTCTTTTTAACGCTCAGTAATTTATCATTCATTGTTTGTTCGCGATCAGTACGAGTGCCGGCTTTAATTACAGTAAAAATTCTTGGAGCGCCCATTTCATGAACAACTTCATGACATTTCTTAATAACACCAAAAACCTCATCCCAGTTTCCCTCAATGTTGGTTCCATTTGCGTGCAGCGTACTTTTGAGTTCAGTTTTATTTATGATGTTCTGACAGGCTGCAACATATTCCGAAATGGAAATACCGGCGCCGATCGGTACAATAGTAAAATCCAC
>CAZEXO010000051.1:0-20358 GCA_964516545.1 uncultured Melioribacteraceae bacterium | reverse complement strand
AAGCTCAGAAAATTATTTATAACCGGAGAAATATTTATCTGAAAAAGTATGGTGTTTATCCGGAGTTTAAAGCGGGAATTCATTTTGGAACAGTTGTTATTACTGAAGTGGGAGGAAGCAAACGCGAAATCGCATATCATGGCGATACAATAAATACTGCCGCACGAATCAGATCAACATGCAGGAAATATAATGAATGTCTTTTAGTTTCCGCAGAGTTATTAAGTCGTTTGCCTGAACTTGATAGGAATTATACCATTGAATCAGCGGGTGTAACTAATTTCAAAGGCAAAAAAAATGTTGTCGGGCTTTTTAGTATTTACCTGAATAAATTATAATTACAAACTCATAAGCTGCTTTTTCGTTTCTATTTCTCCCGCATCCATTTTTGTGGAATTATGGCTGATATAATATTTTATGAGTTCTTCTACTTTGCTTGCCGGAAGAGTGTTGTGTTCGCAGAATTCAATAAGCCATTGTAATTCGTAAATGTGCATCATCTTATCCGCCAGAGCTACTTTAACTGCATCGTGTAAAAAATATTCAGCTAACTCCGAATTGCTGAATACAGGAGGCGAATCCGATAAGTACTCGTTTTCCAAAAGTTCTTCAACAGCAACTTCACAGAATCTTCTTTCAAAACCAAGATTCACGCCAGCTTCGATTACGAGGCTTTTTTCAGTTTTGGTTAATATTTTATCTCTGCGGATTAATATCAGAAGCCCCTTGAGGTAGTTACTGCGGTCGATTAATTCCATAGTCATTATCTGCTCCTTAAGTTCATCTTTAATAACACCGTAAAAAAATCATCAATAAGCAGACTCTCATAAATTTAATTTCAAACACCCGGTTAGACTGTCTTGCATGTAAAATGTTCCTGTCTGACGAAAATTAGTTTTGGTGAATTCATATTTCCCGGATGAAAATTTATTGTTTTGAAATTTACTATTTTTGAATAAAAACTGATTGGCTATGAATAAAATTCCGCGAGTAATACTTTTTGTTGAAACATCACGTGCATTTGGTCGTGGTATCTTATCAGGTATTGCAAAATATTCGAGACTTAACGGTCCGTGGGTTTTTTACCGGGAACCCGGAGGATTAAAATCTTCCATTCCAAAATTAAAAAACTGGAAACCAAACGGGATAATCACCCGTAACATATCTCTTTTAGATGATCTCAAAGAGCTCAATATTCCCGGAATATTAATTCTACATGAAGGCAAAAAAACAAAATCCTATTATCAGGTAACTACGGATTGCGAGTCGATTGCTAAAACAGCCGCTGATCATTTATTGCAACAAGGATTTAAGAACTTTGCCTATTGCGGTTTTGATGATTTCTCCTGGTCAAACACAAGAAGAGATTACTTTATAAAATACATCAGGAATGCCGGTTGTCAGACGCATCTTTTTCTTCAATTAAAATCACAAAGGAAGAAAAAATGGGAGTATGAACAGGAGCGGGTTGCCGAGTGGCTGAAAAAACTTCCAAAACCTGTTGGAATTTTTACGTGTAACGATGACAGAGGGCAGCATATTCTTGAAGCCTGTAAAATTGCCGGTCTACGGGTTCCGGAGGATGTTGCCGTATTAGGGGTTGATAATGATGCCGTGATTTGCGAGTTATGTGATCCTCCGCTGACGAGTATTTCTCTTGATACGGAGAGAGCCGGCTATAAGGTCGCAGAACTTCTTGATCATCTTATGAAGGGAAATAAATACAAAGGTGAACCGATTATTGTTCGCCCGACATATTTATCAGCTCGTCAATCAACCGACATTCTGGCACATGACGATACAGAACTTATAAAAGCATTACGTTTCATCAGAATGAATATCAAAAATTGTATCAAAGTTGAAGATGTAGTAAGGGCAACTGCTTTAAGCAGACGCTCACTCGAAACACGTTTTCGTGTATATCTTAACAGAAGTATTAAAGAATTCATTCGCAAAGAAAGAGTCGGTCTTATCTCCAACATGCTTGTTGAAACTGACCTTACTATTTCCGAAATTGCCGCGTCTCTTGATTTTGTGGGAGTTGAGCACATTTCAAGATTATTTAAGGGTGAAAAGGGAATAGGATTGAGAAGTTTCCGGAAAATGCACAAATAAAAAATTATCCCGACTTTTTCTGAAATCAGAAAATTAGTTTTGCGCAAAATGGTTAATAATAAACGTGTTTTGGCTTTGTTATTCCAGTCTCCTAAACGTATTATATGTATATTAAATCTGATTGGAGGAATCATGAAGTCTGTCATATCGAAATTTTTCGTTTTCGCAGTTTTGTTGATGTGTGTTTCCTGTATGAAATTAAACAATGATGGAGTAAAATCAATGGTAAACAAAAGTGAATTTGGTAAAATGCCCGATGGTAAGGTTATTTATGCCTTTGATATGATTAATTCAAATGGCGCTGAGATGAGAGTTATTACTTATGGCGCTATCGTAACAAAATTAACTATGCCGGATAATAAAGGTGTGTTTGAGGATGTTGTCCTGGGATACGATGATCTGAAAAGTTATCTTAGAGCAAATCCTTACTTCGGAGCGATCGTCGGTCGTTATGGTAATAGAATAGGCAAAGGTAAGTTTAGTCTTGAAGGAGTAGATTATCAACTTAATATTAATGATGGACTGAATCATCTTCACGGCGGATCGAAGGGATTTGATAAAGTTGTCTGGACGGGTGAGATTATTGAACGAAAAGAAGGTCCTGCTGTAAAAATGACTTATAATAGTTTTGACGGCGAAATGGGATACCCCGGAAACGTAAAACTGGATGTTATATTAATTCTTTCCGATAATAATGAATTAATACTTGAATATTCCGGCACAACTGATAAAACAACAATTCTTAATCCTACTCACCATGGTTATTTTAATTTAACCGGTAATCCTGAAAATACTATTCTCGATCATGAACTTATGCTGAAAGCCGCTAATTTCACGCCTATTGATGCGGGATTGATAACCACAGGCGAATTAACAGATGTTAAAGACACTCCTTTTGATTTTACAAATCCGACGAAAATTGGACTTAAAATTAATGATGAAAATGAACAACTGAAATTCGGACACGGATATGATCATAACTGGGCAATTGATAATTATAACGGAACGGTGCAATTAGTCGCTTCTCTTTATGATTCAGGGAGCGGTCGTTTCATGGAAATATACTCCGATGAACCAGGAATTCAATTCTATTCCGGAAATTTTTTAGATGGTAAAATTAAAGGTAAGAAAGGAATCATCTATAAATTCCGTTCAGGATTATGCCTAGAAACTCAGCATTTTCCCGATTCGCCTAATAAAGAAAACTTCCATTCGGTAACATTAAAACCGGGTGAAACATATACTCAAAAAACTATTTATCACTTTACAAATAAGTAATTTTTTCAAACTTTCAATATAGGGGTATATTTATGGGTACTTTGCATACAATCGATTGGATAGTAGTTGCATTGTATTTTTGCGTTATCGGCGGACTTGCTTGGTGGGTTATCCGTAAAAGACAAAATAATACTGAAGATTATTTTTTAGCCGGTCGTCATTTGGGATGGTTTATTGTAGGAGCTTCGATATTTGCGTCAAACATAGGAAGTGAACACCTTGTTGGACTTGCAGGTTCAGGCGCAACGGACGGGGTCGCCATGGCGCATTATGAATTACATGCATGGTGTTTGCTGGTATTGGGTTGGATAATGGTTCCGTTTTATATGCGGTCAAAAGTATTTACAATGCCTGAGTTTTTAGAAAGAAGATTTTCTCCGGCTTCAAGAACTGTTCTCTCCCTAATTTCATTAATTGCTTATGTACTTACAAAAATTGCGGTTGGAATTTTTGCCGGTGGTGTGGTTTTTTCTGTTCTCCTTCCTGAACTGAGTTTTATGGGGCTTGATAGTTTTTGGATCGGTTCTATCCTTGTAATAGTTATAACAGGCTTGTATACGGTACTTGGTGGAATGAGTGCAGTTGCTTATACCGAAGCGCTTCAGACTGTTATCTTAATAATCGGATCAGCGCTTGTTACATATTTTGGACTTGAGGCTTTGGGTGGCTGGAGTGAATTGAAAGAAATACTTGGCTCGGAAATGTTTAATCTTTGGAAGCCACTTGTTCCTGCCGGAGTTGAAAGTACCTGGGCTCCGGTGAAAGAAGCCGGCAGAATGGCATGGTATTTTAACGATAATTATCCATGGATAGGAATGTTATTTTGTGCACCGATAATAGGACTCTGGTACTGGTGTACTGATCAGTACATAGTTCAGAGAGCTTTATCAGCTCCTAATGAAACTCAGGCCCGTCGCGGAACAATTGCCGCTGCATTCCTTAAATTATTGCCTGTATTTATTTTTATCATTCCGGGAATGATTTGTATAGCTCTTGCTATGAGCGGAAATAATCCTGCTCTCCAAAGTCAGTTAATTGGTCCTGACGGTAAAGTGATAGTTGATAACGCTCAACAGGCATTTCCGCTAATGGTTGCAAATATATTGCCTGTTGGTATTCGCGGATTGGTTGTTGCGGGACTTTTGGCTGCTCTTATGAGTTCACTCGCAGGAGTCTTTAATGCAAGCGCAACTCTCTTTACGCTTGATTTCTACAGTAGAATTAAACCAAACACTTCGCAGGAAAAATTAGTATGGGTCGGTAGAGTTGCAACAACCGTGATGGTTATAATCGGATTGCTCTGGATTCCGGTTATTCAAGGTGGAAAAGGACTTTATGATTATTTACAGGGAGTTCAGTCTTATCTTGCTCCTCCGATTTTCGTCGTTTTCTTCTTCGGTGTTTTTAATAAAAGACTTAACGCCAAAGGATGTCTGGCAGCTTTAGGCACTGGGGTCGCGTTAGGACTATTCCGGTTGGCAATCGATACCCCCGTAAAACTTTTTGACGGTTTTGCATATGCTGAAGGATCATTTTTCTGGATTATGAACAACATGTTCTTCCAATATTACAGTATCGTGATTCTAATTGCATGCGCGATTGTGATGATCGTTGTCAGCTACATGACCGAAGCCCCGTCTTATGAAAAAATCAGCGGACTTACTTACGGTACAATTACAGCCGAACATAAGAAAGAATCACGAGCTAGCTGGTCGGCGGTTGATGTTATCACATCTGTTTCAGTTGTAGTATTAATACTTGTAGCATATTTATACTTTGTAGGGTAATAAAATTTATATGGATAAAAAATATTCTATCGGTCTTGATTTTGGCACAAACTCATGCCGTTCGTTAATAGTCGATATTACGGACGGCAGCGAGTTAGCAAGTTATGTTTTCCCATACCCTTCAGGTGAGGCGGGAATAATTGTTGATTCTACAGATCCGAATCTCGCAAGACAGAATCCTGAAGATTATATAAAGGGAATCGAAATTTGCATTACTGAAGCAATAAAACAAATTAAAGAAAAACAGAAAGATTTTAGCGCAAAAAACATTATTGGAATTGGAGTCGATACAACCGGCAGCAGCCCTTTGCCAGTTACCAAAGAAGGAATACCCCTATCATCTACAGATAAATTCAGAAATAATCCTGACGCAATGGTATGGTTGTGGAAAGATCACACAAGTTTTACCGAAGCTCAACAAATTACTGAGCTGGCAAAAAAAATCCGCCCGCAGTTCATTGCTAAAATAGGTGGTGTTTATTCTTCGGAATGGTTTTGGAGTAAAATTCTTCACCTCAAAAATACTAATCCGGAAGTTTATGCAAATGCTTACAGTTTCGTGGAGATTTGTGATTTCATTACCGCTCATCTAATCGGTGATCTTAATCCTGCAACAATGAAACGAAGCGTATGCGCCGCTGGTCATAAGGCAATTTATAACAATGAATGGAACGGACTCCCCGATACCGAATTTCTGAATACACTTTCGTTTGGATTAGGTGACTTAAGAGACAGACTTTATTCAACTGCTGTCCCTTCAGAATTAGCAGCCGGGTACTTATCAAAAGAGTGGGCCATAAAATTAGGTCTATCGGAAAAAGTTGTAGTTTCTACCGGCGCTTTTGATGCACACATGGGAGCTGTTGGAGCCGGAATTCAACCCGGCACTCTGGTTAAAATATTGGGCACAAGCACTTGTGACATTATGATTTCACCCAATAAATCCAAGGTTGCGGATATACCGGGTGTTTGCGGAATTGTTGACGGCTCCGTTATGGGCGGTTATTTTGGAATTGAAGCCGGACAATCTGCTGTGGGTGATATTTTCCTCTGGTTTGTCAACAATCTTGTTCCTGAAAAATACGGTGCTACAATTGACGAAAAATTTGAAACACTGGGAAAAATGGCATCTCAATTGAAACCGGGCGAAACTGGTTTGATTGCTCTTGACTGGAACAACGGAAACCGAACAATACTTGTAGATGTACGTTTAACCGGATTGCTCATTGGTCAGACACTTCATACTCAGGTTCACGAAATCTACCGGGCATTAATTGAATCAACTGCATTTGGCGCGCTGACAATTATTAATAGAATTGAAGAATACGGAGTGCCAATCACTGATGTTGTTAACTGCGGCGGATTGCTTCAGGCGGGATAGCAAATAAAAATCCTTTACTTATGCAAATTTATGCTGACATTACCGGCAGACCTATGAAAATTTCCCGAAGTGATCAGACTCCGGCTCTCGGCGCTGCAATTTTCGGGGCAGTGGCAGCCGGTGTTGAAAACGGCGGTTACGCTAATGTACTAGACGCTCAGAAAAATATGACGGGCATTCAGAAGGAATATTTACCGAATCCCGCGAACCACGCTGTTTATAAAAAATTATATAAACTTTATAAAAAGCTTCACGATGGTTTTGGAACTTCCGAATGGTCAGGCAACATGTATAATGTAATGAAAGATTTACTGACGATCAGAGACGAAGCAAGGAAATCATAAAATGCTGGAAGAGTTAAAAAAAGAAGTGTTAGATGCAAATCTGATGCTTGATAAATATGGACTTGTCACGCTGACCTGGGGAAATGTGAGCGGTATTGACAGAAAAGGGAACTTAATTGTTATTAAACCAAGCGGCATTCCTTACGAAAAAATGACCGCCGAAGACATGGTTGTTGTTGATCTAAATGGAAATATTGTTGAAGGCAAACTTAAGCCTTCATCCGATACTCCTTCTCACATTCAGATTTATAAAAATTTTTCTGATATTGGCGGAATAACTCACAGTCATAGCACTTATGCTACAATATTCTGCCAGGCTCAGCAAGAGATTCAATGTTTTGGAACAACACACGCCGATCATTTCAACGGATCAATTCCGGTTACGAGACTATTAACGCAGGAAGAAGTTGAAGCAGGTTATGAAGCAAATACAGGAAAGGTAATTGTTGAAAAATTTTTTGGATTAGATTACAAAAGTATGCCGGGCGTTCTAGTCGGTGGGCATGCACCCTTTACCTGGGGAAAAAATGCTGAGGATTCGGTGAAAAACAGTTTGATTCTCGAGCGGGTTGCTGAAATGGCTTTGTTCACGCTTCAGCTTTACCCCAATCAACTTCCAATTCCGGACTATATACTTAATAAACATTACGAACGAAAGCATGGTAAGAATGCTTACTATGGACAGAACAAAACAAACGGAGATAAATAATGAAAAACGTACCACAAATTAAACTTGGATTAGTTGCTGTCAGCCGCGATTGTTTCCCGATTGAACTTTCCAGTAAACGAAGAAAAAATGTTGTTAGTGCCTGTAAAAAACTCGGACTTGATATCGTGGAGATTCAGACAGTAGTTGAAAACGAGAATGATGCTCTAAAAGCGCTGGATGAATTGAAACAAAATGGTTGCAACGCACTTACTCTCTATCTTGGCAACTTCGGACCAGAAGGTCCAACGTCGTTACTTGCTCAGAGATTCGGCGGACCGACAATGCTTGTAGCCGCAGCTGAAGATACAGGAAAAGATTTGATAAATGGGCGCGGAGACGCATATTGTGGTTTATTGAGCCTCAGTTACAATGCCGGGCTGAGAAGATTAAAAACATATATTCCGGAATATCCGATTGGCGACGCCGAAGATACCGCGAAGATGATCGCGGAATTTATTCCAATTGCGCGTGTTGTTCTTGGCGTACGTAATCTTAAAATAATTTCCTTCGGACCCCGCCCTCATGATTTCGTTACATGTCATGCCCCTATTCAACCCTTGTATGACATTGGTACTGAAATTATGGAGAACAGTGAGCTCGATTTACTCGACATTGTTTCGGCTGAAAAAGATAGTCCGCGAGTTCTTGAAATTGCAAAAGAAATGGTTGGTGAACTAGGTAAGGGAAACACTTTTCCCGATATGATTAAAAAACTTGCTCAGTACGAGGCATCACTTGAAAAGTTTATGGAAGATAATTTAGGCGCCTCTAAGTATGCAGCATTTGCCAATAAATGCTGGCCCGCATTCGAAAAATATTTCGGGCATGTTCCGTGTTATATCAATTCGCGATTAGCCGCACAGGGAATTCCTATTGCCTGCGAATCGGATATTTATGGCGCCCTGAGCGAATATATGGTTGTGTGCGCTACGGAAACTGTTCCGACAATTCTCGACATAAACAATTCCGTTCCTAAGGACATGTATGAAGAGTGCAAAAAAGAAATCAAGGATTACAGACTCGATGAATTGTGGATGGGATTTCATTGCGGAAATACTTCAACATCATGTCTGCTTCAGCCATCAATGCAATATCAGTTAATTATGCATCGCCTTATGGAACCTGGTCAGGAACCGAATATAACACGTGGAACAATTGAAGGTCAGATTAAAGCAGGAAATATTTCTGTCTTTAGGATACAATCAAACTCTGACGCCCAATTAAAAGCATATGTTGCAAACGGCGAAGTTCTGAATGTGAATCCGAAATCATTTGGCTGTATCGGTGTGTTTGCTATTAAGGAGATGGGTCGTTTTTATCGTCATGTTCTTCTTCAGGAGAAATTTCCACACCACACAGCAATTGCTTTCAAACATGCTGGTAAGACTCTTTTTGCCGCATGCAAAATGCTGGGTGTTGAAGATGTCTTCTTTAATTTACCTGCGAACAATTATTATAAGAATGAAAATCCATTCTAAAATTTCTTTTCAAAGCTTGACTTCATTAACCCACGTATTTTCGTGGGTTTTTTTTTGAATTCATGCTCCGTCCGTTTTCTTATTGCTTGTTTTTTCCTAAAAAAAAATCAGCTTCTTGAGGAAAATGAAACACAAAAAAAATGTAAATATTTACATTTTGTCAAATTTCTAAAACAGGTTTGTAACTAAGCAAAAATAATTACAAGAAATCGCAAGTAATATCAAGATTTTTCTTGACATCCTAAAATTCATGCGTTATATTGCCAAATGTAAACGCTTACATTTTTGAGGGACTCGTTGAAAATAACAATTCATGATATTGCAAAAAAAGCAGAAGTATCAATCGCAACTGTTTCAAGGGCATTTAGTGAAGCCAAAAACAGTGTGAAGCCTGAAACCAGAGAAAAAATTTATAAAATAGCTGAAGAGCTGAATTACTCTCCGAATGCAATCGCGCGTAGCCTGGCAAGCAACACGACAAAAACAATTGGTGTAGTGTTGCCCGAAATTCAAGGCGAATTTTTTACGGGAATAATACAGGGTATTGATGAGATCGCATTTTCAGAAGGCTATCACATGATAGTTGCGGGCTCACACAGCCAGCGGAATATTATTGATTCAGTAATGGGTTTTATGGGTAAAAGTATGGTTGATGGTGTTATTCTAATGGTTCCCACCATCACTAACCGTGTTCAAAGTCTGCTTGAGAAATATAAAACGCCTGTGGTAATCATAACAGACGATGAAGATTTTCAGGCCTATGATACTGTAGGCATAGACAATTTTCAGGGAGTATATTCGATCGTACAGTACTTAGTTAAGAAACTTAATCAGACAAAAATTGCTATTATCAACGGGCCGGATGAAAATAATGACGCTATTAAACGACGCGCCGGGTATCTCGCAGCTCTGAAAGACAATGAAATAGAAATTAAGAACGAGTGGATTATACAAAGTGATTTTACATTACAAGGCGGGGAACTGGCGTGCAGTAGATTACTAAGTCTGAGAGACAGACCGGATGTAATTTTTGCGGCCAATGATATGATGGCTCTTGGATGTTACCGTGTTGCCCAATCAATGGGAATTTCAATTCCCGATAAACTTGGAGTTGTTGGTTTTGATCATATTATGCTGTCTGATTTTCTTCACCCAAAACTAACAACAGTGCATGTGCCTATCTCTGAGTTAGGAAAAAATGCAGCCAGTATTCTGTTTGAAAAAATCCTAAAGAAAAAAGAAAAAGAACCGCAGCATATAAAAATTTCAACAGGGGTAATAATTGGTGATTCTGTTAAAGCTAAATCTTAGAAAATTCAGATTACATTCACAGGAGGCGCAATGCAACAGTTAAACAAATTGTGGTTTATGTTTTTAGCGACTGTTCTTTTATCAGTGTCGATAATAAACGGTCAAAGTCACAGCAACCCGGATTATTTGCTGGTTGTTAGTTCTGAGAAGCCAATCGTAGTCGACGGCGTTCTTGACGATACCGATTGGCTGAAACGTTACGATCACTTAGTCTTTGGGGCGAATGCTCTACCGGGTGATGTTACGTATACCGTAACTGATTCGGCATACGTGAAACAACCATATGCAGATACCACGTTAACAATTGTGAAAATACTTCATCACGGACTTGATCTGTATATTTCACTGCAGTCGAATGATAATTATGTAGGTAAATTCGGTAACAGTTGGGAAGGCGATGGTCTTTTTATGAAACTGAAAAAGGCTAATGGAGTTCCGGTGGAATACAAACTGTTCTGGAACATGAATGGTACCGATCCCGATATTGCAGTTGAAGGCGCAGCCGGTTCTTTTGAAGGAGCCGCCGTGAAGGGTGAAGGCACAATTGTAAATGATACAAGCAGTGTTGATAGCGGTTATACTGCTGAAATGGTAATTCATCTTGATCAACTCGGATATACTGATCCGTACGCTGAAATAGAAGTTGCAATCAGTATTTTCGATCCTGATATGTATGTTGAAGATATGGATCCTTATGGCGCAGTAGGCTCTTACTTTAAAAGCTGGTGGGGTAGTGAATGGGGAAGTGAATACAAAATTCTTCGCCTCGGAGATCCGCTCGCAAAAAAAGCAATTTCAGTTGAAGAAACTATAACTCTTGATGGTGAACTGTCAGAGGGTTTCTGGTCAAATGCAGCCAGTGTGATTGTTGGGAAAGGAAGCGCGCAATCAACCGGCGGTTATTATATGCAATGGACAAGTGAAACAAATACTTATGATGATCAAAGTATGGCGGAAGTAAAATTTGTTCACAAAGGAACTGATCTTTATATCGGTTTAGAATCTGATGATAAATCAGTTTGTAAATGGGCTCCCGGTTGGGAAGCCGATGGACTTTTCCTGTGGATGACAAATAAAGGTGATAAAGCCCCAACCTCGAGAATAGAAATTAAAAATATGTTTTTTGATGCTACGGAAGGAGCGGTGGCTGTGTTTGAAACAAATTCAAATGTACCTACCGGTAGCGCTGAAGGCGCTTCGGCATTGAAAGCAGGCACGGTTTCTCATACCGAAACTAATGGTGAAGATGCCGGTTATACAATGGAAGTTGTTGTTCATACAGACTACTTCGGATATAGCCTGGGCGATACGGTCTATTTAAGCGTTTGTATCTGGGATCTTGATTACTCCTCTGATGATGCATACGATGAAGAAGCTTCGGATTATGCGCCAAACTGGTGGGGAACTCAATGGGCTGATCCGGGATTTGAAAAATATCATATGTACCGCGGAGTAATTCTTTCTGAAACAACAGATATGGAAAACATTTCGGATAATCCGATAATAACCGATTATAAGTTATCTCAGAATTATCCTAATCCTTTCAACCCTTCTACAGTAATAAATTATACTCTCCCGAATGAGTCAAAAGTGTCATTAAAAGTATATGACATTCTGGGAAATGAAATTGCAACTCTTGTTAATAAATCGCAAAATGCAGGATCATACAATATCAATTTTAACGCTTCTGAAATGCCAAGCGGCGTTTATTTTTATACACTTAGCACAGAGTCGTTTACACAAACAAGAAAAATGTTGTTACTCAAATAAGCTGTAAGGCGGGAATATTTCTCCCGCCTTTCTTTTTGTATTTTGACTGGCAAATTGACATAAGTTTCTATCGGGTAAAAAATGTGCATGGATCAATCCTTACATAAAGCTGTTTTCTATTTGTTAATAATCATCTGCGGTTTGGTTAACTTTTCAGTCGCACAGCAAACAGGTAAAATAGTTGGAATAATTACTGAAGCTGGCACAGATGAACCGATGATCGGCGTGAACGTAATTCTCGAAAATAAAAATATCGGAGCTGCTTCTGATTTCGACGGTTACTACTCAATACTGAATGTTCATCCCGGAGAATACATTTTAATAGCATCAATGGTTGGATATAAGCGGGTGGTTGTAAATAATATTTCGGTAACATCCGGTAAGACAACAAAAATCGATATTGTTATGGAAACAGAAACCACTGATCTGGGCGAGGAAATTATTGTCACGGCTCAGAAACCACTAATAAAAAAAGATATTACCTCGAGCGAGCTTACGGTAACTGCGGAAGAAATTAAGAAACTGCCGGTTGAAAATATAATTGATGTTATTAAACAAAAAGCGGGTGTGGTATCCGACGCTTCAGGAAACATTCATATCCGCGGCGGCAGAGCAACTGAAGTGGGATTTTTAATTGACGGAATTTCAGTAAAGGATAATTATTCTGGCAATCGTTCCGCTGAAGTAGATGTTCAGTTTATGCAGGAAGTAAAAGTAATAAGCGGTGTTTTTAATTCTGAGTATGGGCAGGCTATGTCAGGCATTGTTGAAGTAATTACCAAACGGGGAAGCGATAAATTTTCAGGTAACTTAAATATTTCAGCGGGAGATTTTTTTAGCGGTAATAAAAATATATTCCACAACATTGATGATTTTAATCCTGTGGGAATAAATGATTTTAAAATAAATCTCAGCGGACCTCTTAAATTTTTAGGGAATAGTTTTAATTACAGCCTTGCCTTTCGCAGGTATGAAAATCAGGGATGGCTTTTTGGGCAAAGAAGATTTAATCCTACGGATAGTTCATACATGCTGGGAGATTCATTTGTTATCTCTGAATCGGGAGATAATGAAATTGTTTCTATGAACGAAGAAATGTTCTATAATCTGCAGGCGAAAATTAATTTTGATGTTTTTGATAATCTGAAGTTCTCAAACTTCTTTTTGATGGATAATAACCGCTATCAGATTTATAATCATGATTATAAATATAATCCCGATGGTTTACCGACTCATTTCAAAGTTTCATTCACAAACATTGCGAATCTGACCTATCTTTTTTCGTCCTCGTCGATTTTTACTCTTAAGTATTCTGTTTCATCAACCGAGAACAAAGAATATGTATATGAAAATATTGACGATCCGAATTATGCAAATCCGGAATTGCTCCGAAAGCTTACCTCGTTTGCATTTCTCTCAGGCGGAACAAATATGGTTCATGATAAAAGAAATACAATAACTCATACACTGAAGGCTGATTTTCTTTCACAGATTGACAGATACAACGAGTTCAAAACCGGAATTGAATTACGGTTAGATGAAATTGATGTTGAAAATGAAACAGCAAGATTTCATGGTGAAATTCCGATTTTTAGTTTTAATCAATTCATAAACGAAGGGAAGTTTTCTTATTCACCTATGAGTTTTGCTTTTTTTGTTCAGGATAAAATCGAATTTAAAAGTGTAATTATTAATGCAGGAATACGTTTCGATTATTTTAATTCGAGAGGTAAAGTACCTGCCGATTATATGGATCCTGAAAATTCAACAAAGACGAATGCTGATAACCAGATGCAATTCAGCCCGCGGCTTGGTTTAGCTTTTCCGATTTCTGCTGATGGAACTTTACATTTCAGTTACGGTCATTTTTTCCGGATTCCGGATTATGAATATCTATACTATAATCCAAACTATCGTGTCGGTCCCGGTGGTTTATATACAATTATGGGAAATGCAAATCTGAAAGCCGAATCAACAGTCTCGTATGAAGTCGGTCTTCATTATAATTTTTTTAATACAATCGGAATTGAAGCGATTGGATTTTATAAAGATATTTCAAATCTACTGGGTACTGAAATTAAAAACACTTACATCGGCGGCGACCGTTATGCATTATACGTAAACAGAGATTACGGCAAAGCAAAAGGAATAACTTTCTCGGTTTATAAAAGAGCTTCGGAAAACGATCATCTTTCAGTGTCGGTTGATTATACAATGCAGATTTCTGAAAGCAATGCCTCCGATCCCGACGACGCGTTTAACAAGGCTCAGGGTGATCCTCCGAAGCAGCCTAACATTCAGGTCGTACCCGTTAACTGGGATCAGCGTCATACTTTAAATCTGTCTATCTTTTACAACATTCCGGAAAATCTTAATCTGGGACTGATTGCAAAATATGAAAGTGGTTTTCCTTATACTCCAGAAAATCAATCTATCCAGACAAGTTTTGAGAATAGTGCGCGAATGCCGAATAAGGTTACCGTTGATTTACAGTTTGATAAAAACGTAAACTTTGCCGGACAGTTATTTAATTTGTACGTGAAAGTGTATAATCTTTTTGATAGTAAAAATGAAATAGATGTTTACAGAGATACTGGTCGCGCGGCTTATACATTGATTAATCAGTATACACCCGAAGCACAGGGTCCTAACACATTAGGCGAGTACCTGATAAATCCTTTATACTATTCACAACCGCGTAGAATTGTTATTGGAATAAATTATAGTCTGCAATTTTAAGTAAGGTAAAGAATGCGTAAATCATATTTCCTTTTATTGATAATGTTGATCATGCTGTCAGTTGAAGTAACGGCACAGATACAAGTGCCTGAAAATCAGAGAGGCAACAGAAGATTCAGGAAAGAAGGAATACACAACGGTAATCTTGTTGAAACGCTGTTTTATAATTTCGGCGAAGTTGCATGGTGGGGAAGAGAACCGTCGGGAGTGTGGCCGAAAGGTTCAAAACATCCTTACATGGATGGAATTACTCCGCTCGTTGCTGCTGAGGTGGTTGATAAAAATGGTAATATAATCAGAATGGTTGAAGCGGGATATCGTGAAAACATGGATGTTTCTCCGACCGGTATTGAACGTGGGTTTCAGCCGCGTCCGGGTTATGCAAATCCTAATCAACCGGGAATAGCGATGAGCGATGCGCCGGTTACATGGCCAAATTCGTGGCCCGGTAAAGATCCTTCATGGAACGGCTATTGGAATGGTTATTTCGGCAAACGAACCAATGCGGATCAGGAAAGTTTTTTTGTAATGGATGATAACTGCGATGACGGACATGATTTTTTCCCCGATTCAACCGATCATTCAAGAAGAGGATTAGGAACTAGCGTTGCAGTCAGAGGTTTTCAATGGGCGAATTTTCTTGCTGAAGATTTGGTTTTCTGGCATTATGAAATAACTAATGAAAGTACAACCGATTACAATAAAATGATTTTTGGAATGTATGTTGACTGTGGTGTGGGAGGACAATTTGATTCGAACGACGACTATGCTTCATTCGATAAGGAGATGAATATTACTTATAGCTGGGATCATGATGGCATAGGCGATGACGGTTGGAATCCGACCGGTTATGCAGGATATGCTTTTCTTGAAAGTCCGGGCAATCCGCTAAACAGTATTGACGATGACGCCGACGGAGAACTTAACAGCCCGGTTATAACTTCTACAATGCTGATCGGGGAAATTCCGGGAAACGGAATTGATGATAACGATAACGGACTAATTGATGAAGCAGAGATAAACATTGGAATGAAATACGCAGACGGAATTGATAACGATAACAACGGAATTATTGACGAGATGATTGACGAAGCGCGTTACGACGGAATTGATAACGATGGTAACTGGGATTCTAAAATTAATGATGTCGGACTCGACGGACTACCGGGAACTTCGGATTTTGGCGAGGGAGACGGACGTCCGACTTCAGGCTGGCAATTACCAGGAGTAGTTCAGAATGCACCCGAGGGTCCTGTAAACAGATTCGGACTGATTGATACCGGTCAGCCGGGAGAACCGGCAATTGATAAAACCGATATCAATGAATCCGATCAGATAGGATTAACTGCGTTTGATGTTTTTTACATCGGCTCGGGCGTTGTTTTTCGTGAAGACGACAGGATTTGGGATAGAATATCTTACTCGCATTTTGATACTCACCTTCAAAACGGAAACATAGCTTTTCTATTCGGTTCGGGTCCCTTTATTCTTCCCAGTGCGGCTACTCAGCGTTTTTCGCTTGGTCTTGTTTTCGGCAATGATCTGAATGATATTGTAAGAAATAAGGAAGTGGTTCAGAATATTTATGATAACAATTATAACTTTGCCCGCCCACCGCTTAAACCAAATGTAACGGCAATTCCGGGAGACGGCAAAGTAACGCTCTATTGGGATAATACAGCAGAGAGTTCTTTTGATTCATTCCTTCAGGAATATGATTTTGAAGGATATAAAATTTATAAAAGTACCGACCCCGGTTTCCAGGATGCTTATGAAGTTACGAACGCATATGGCGACGTATCATTCTTTAAACCCTCGGCTCAATTTGATATTGAAAATAATATTCAGGGATTTTTTGATCTCAACTATCAGGGCGTATGTTTCTACATGGGTGATAACAAGGGATTGAAACATTCCTGGACAGATTATGACGTTATGAACGGACAAACATATTATTATGCAGTTGTGTCTTATGATCGCGGAGACGCATTAATAGGTTTATATCCTTCAGAATGCACTAAAGTTATTGTTCGAGATGCAGCCGGTAATATTGCTCTCGATGTTAACACAGTTCAAGTAACTCCCGGTTCGACAGTTTCCGGTTACATTCCGCCAGAAGTAGTTGATACGGTTTTTCACGCGGAAGGACATGCGACCGGTCTCGTTTACACTGAAATAATTGATCCTAATCTGGTTGACGATAAAGAGTATTTGGTCTCTTTTGAAAATACGGACAGTGATACAACATTATATTCTTTGTACGAAATTGCCAGGAACAGTTATACTCCGCTAATTGAAAATTCATGTTATAGCAGCGGCGAAGACTATAATAGACTTGTGGATGGATTCAGATTATTCGTAATGAATGACAAAGTTGAATTCGATGCCGATAATTCAGGCTGGTCACAGCAAAACTGTAATCTTATTATTCTCGGCGAAAAATTACTTGAGGTTCCGCGTGATGTTGATGAGTATCCGGTAAGTTATGAAATCCGTGTCGGTGAACCTGATTCATCCTGGCTTTTCAGATATAGGGAACCCACTAACTTTCAGGTGTGGGATATTTACAACAACAAAAAAATAAAGTTTTATCACTGGGAACCTAATGACAGGGTTGATCATATTCTGAATGACGGTGATTACATTGATCTTTGGAAAGAAATTGACGGATCAATGCAGAGAATTTGGAGGTTCTCATTTATTGCAACGCCAAATCAGGAAATTGTGAATCCGGTTTCAGGCACAACAGGCGCTATTAAAATTAAAACACCTTTCAAATCGAATGATAAATATTCCTTCAGTACACTCAAACACTACGTTGATGATAATCTCGCGGCGGAAAATCTTGATGATGTTGCCGTAATCCCAAATCCTTATGTGGGTGCTGCAAGATGGGAGCCACAGCGTTTAACAACTTCAGGACGTGGCGACCGAAGAATATATTTTGTAAATCTCCCGCAGAAAGCAACAATAAGAATTTACACCATCAGCGGAGATCATGTTACAACTCTTGAGCATGATTCAAATTTGCTTGATGGAAAAACATCCTGGGACTTAAAATCAAAAAATGGTCTTGACGTGGCGCCGGGAGTTTATATCTATCATCTCGACGCTCCTGGTGTTGGAGAAAAAATTGACAGATTCGCAATTATTAAATAACAGGCGTATCAATGAAGCGATTACTCTATATTATATTATTTTTACTGATAGGCAAAAGTTATAACGCGCAGGTTTTTTCAGGAACTACCTCTGGTCAGTTTCTTAAAATTGAACCCGGTGCGCGCGCAATTGCTATGGGAGGCGCTTTTGTTGCGGTGGCAAATGATGCGTCTACAATTTACTGGAATCCGGCCGGGTTATTACAAATTCATAACAACGCTGTTTCATTTTCACATACTTATTGGCTTGCTGGTACAAGTCATGATTACACGGCGCTTGTTTACAAGTTGAATGATAAACATGCATTCGGCGTAAGTTATACTTTGCTTTCAATTCCCGACATGAAAGTAAGAACAGAAATTTATCAGAATGGAACGGGTGAATATTTCAGCGCTTCGGATTTTGCCATTGGTTTAGCATACGCGTTTAAACTGACTGAGGAATTTAGTTTTGGATTCGCGGGAAAATATATCAGTCAGAATATCTGGCATATGAGCGCTTCAACTTTTGCGCTGGATATTGGATTACATTATAAAACTCCGGTAGAGGGACTTAACCTGGGAATGTGTATCTCAAATGTCGGTCCAAAAATAGCCTATGAAGGCGATAACAATTTTATCTATTATACGTTTGATCCTGATCAGCACGGCAACAGTGACAACATTTTCGCTGATATCAAAATGGATAGCTGGGATTTACCTTTACTCTTCCGTGTCGGGCTTGCTTACGAATTATTAAATACTGAATCACACGATATATTGATAAGCGCTGATGCTGTTCATCCTAATGATTATTCGGAGTATGTTAACGCCGGATTTGAATATTCATTTATGGAAAGATTGTATTTACGCGCAGGATACAAAGCTTTATTTAAACAGGAAAGCGAGGAAGGTTTAACTCTCGGTACAGGGATTATTTATTATCTAACCGATTATCTTCCTCTTAAAGTGGATTATTCTTATTCCGATTTCGGAAGATTAAAAGATGTTCACAGATTTTCAGTCGAAGTCGGTTTTTAATTCTTACCAAATAAATTCAGGAATTCTGATAGTACTATGAAAAATTTTGAAACAAAATACGGATACTTTGACAACGAAGGAAAAGAATACGTTATTAAAACTCCTAAAACTCCCAAACCATGGGTTAATGTTATATCAAACGGAAATTATGGATTGGTTATTTCACAAACGGGCGGAGGTTTTAGTTGGAACGATCATTCCGAATTTAACCGGATCACACGCTGGCATCAAGATCTTATTAAGGATAACTGGGGAAAATATATTTACATCAGAATGAATAAGACAGGCGAATATTGGAGTCCGACATGGATGCCTGTAAAAAAAGATCTGGATTCATATCAATGCAGATACGGAACCGGTTATGCGATTTATAAATCAGTTTATAAAAATATTGAAACCATTCTGAGAGTCTTTGTTCCTTTCGATGATAGTCTTGAAATATGGGACATAACTATTAATAATAATAGCGAAGAAGAAATCTCACTTTCTTTTTATACTTATCTTGAGTGGGTGCTAGGCTCATCAGCGGATTTTCACCGGGAATTTCATAAGCAGTTTTTAGAAACATCTTATGACCATGAAATTAACGGACTAACTGCGACAAAACGATTGTGGGATATTCCTCTAGGCGAAAGAGGGCACTGGAATGTTGAATATGAATATACAGGCTTTCTTGCAGCAAGTGAAAAAATATCATCTTACGAGGGTGACAAAGAATCCTTTATCGGACAATACGGAGATTTACAAGAACCGAAAGCGCTCGTCGAGGGGGAATTAAGTAAAAAAACCGGATGTTTTAATGATTCAATCGGATCATTGAAAGTTGACTTTGTTTTAAAACCGGGTGCTGAAAAAAGATTTCAGTTTTTTTTGGGCATTAAAAAAAAACGTACCGAAATAATTGATTGTTTGTCAAAATATAATTCCAATAAAAAAGTTGATAAAGCATTTCAGAAAGTATTAACAAACTGGGAAGACTTATTAGGTGATTTGCAAATAAACACACCCGATGACGCCATGAACTATTCGGTAAATACATGGTATCGTTACCAGGCAATATCCGGAAGGTTATGGGGGCGGACGGGTTATTACCAACAAAGCGGCGCTTTCGGCTTCAGAGATCAGCTTCAGGATAGTCTCGTCTATTTACCCATAAAACCGGACCTCACAAAAGAGCAGATAAAACTTCATGCGCGTCATCAGATGGAAGATGGAACTGTTCTTCATTGGTGGCATCCGATTACGGAAACTGGACTTGAAACAAAAAT
>CAZEXO010000050.1:14962-20457 GCA_964516545.1 uncultured Melioribacteraceae bacterium | reverse complement strand
GCTTATTGTTCAATTCCTCAGTGAGTCTGTTTTAATATGTCTTCTGGCAATGATAGCTTCGTTTATTTTTGTCGAGCTAAGCTTATCCACATTCAACTCATTTATGGAAACCAATTTGGCTCTGCATTATTTTCAGAACTATGGATTCACGTTTTTTATTATCGGCGTCTTTTTTATTGTTGGAATATTTTCAGGTCTTTACCCGGCAATTTATCTTTCTTCCTTCAAACCGGTTTTGGTTATTAAAGGAAACACGCGGATGACAAAAAGCGGTAAAATGTCCCGCGGCGTATTAAGAAAATTTTTAGTCACGTTTCAGTTTGTTATCTCCACACTTCTTATACTTTCAACTCTTTTCATTTTCAAGCACGTGAATTTCATGAAAAATAAAGATCTTGGATACAGCAAGACAAATTTATTGAGATGTTATATCGACGCAAATGAATCCGCGTCAGACTTTTCCTCGCTGCGTAACAGACTGCTTTCTGATCCATCGATTGTTGATGTCTCAATGGCGGCTAATTTACCTTTTTACGGAAACTGGGGTCGCGAAGTAAATTGGGAAGGATCGGCACCGGATGAAAAACTGAACGTGCGTTATAATATTACCGGTTACGATTATATCAAAACCATGGAAATGAAAATGGTGAAAGGAAGATTCTTTGAAAAAGAATTTTCGACTGATGAAAGCGCCTGTGTGATTAATGAAACATTTGCCTCGAAAATCGGCTGGGATGATCCTATCGGGAAGGGCATCGATAGTAATAAATACAGGGTTATCGGCGTTGTAAAAGATTTTCATCCTTATTCCGTTCATAATGAAATTCCTCCGTTTATGATGGTTCTCAGCAAAGAAAAATTATCCGATGGCGGAAATTTTGTAATTAAAATAAAACCCGGCGAGAGTACTCACGCTAGGCAATATGCGGCTTCAGTCTTCGGATCATTTTTTCCTGAAAATATATTTGAAGTACAACTTTACGACAGCGACCTCGACAGAGAAACAATGGCTATTTGGGAAGGCGTAAAAAATACGTTTGGTTTCTTTTCCTTTTTAACTGTCGGAATAGCATTGGTCGGTTTACTTGGTTTGGTGTCTTTTACAACACAAAGAAAGACTAAAGAAATCGGAATCAGAAAAGTTCTCGGCGCAAAAGTAAGCGGACTTTATTTCTTAATTTCAAAAGAGTTTCTCTTTCTTCTGGCGATTGGAATTACGTTCGGAGCTCCGGGAGCCTATATATTTATAAAAACAGCCCCGGGCGCCTATAAATGTTCTTATGATATATTTGATTATTTGATTCCGATAACAATAATATTCATTGTAACAATTATTACCACACTTCAACAGGTGTTGGCGGTAACCAGAGCAAATCCTGTTAAGGCATTGAAAGATGAGTAAATATTCATAGATCAAACACATAGCTGATGGAATAAAAAATTTTAGTCAAAGGTCTGAGAAAATGCTGAAGAATTATTTACTTATATCATTTAGAAATCTTACAAAAGAAAAATCATTCACAATAATAAATCTTGTTGGGCTTGCCGTTGGAATAACATGTTTTATTGCTTTATCTCTTTTTGTTTTTGATGAATTGGGATTCGATACATTTCATAAAAACGCGGATAACATTTATCGTGTTTATGTTCACTCAATTATTAATGGGGAGGAATCCTTAAACCCAAAATCTGCAGTACCTTTGGGTCCAGCCGTAAAAAACATTTTTGCCGAAGTTGAAAATTTTACCCGAATCGATTATCCCGGTAATCATGAATTCAGGTACGGTGAAAAGGTTTTCAGGGAAAGCCAAATCTACGCGGTTGATTCGACTTATTTTGAAGTGTTTGATTTCCCGCTAATTACCGGCGATCGACATACTGTACTTGATAAGCCGAATTCGGTTGTACTGACGGAAACATCTGCAAAGAAATATTTTGGTAATAAAAATCCTGTCGGTAAAACAATTATTGTCGACGAGAAAGACTCGTACCTGGTAACCGGATTAATGAAAGACTTTCCGAAGAAATCACATTTCAGTTGTGATTTTCTTGTCTCGATGTCAACATTTTCACGATCGGAAAGTCAATACTGGCTCGATCAGTGGCACACAACATATCTTGTTCTTAAAGAGGGAACAAATCCGGAAGAGTTACAGAAAAAGATGGCATCGCTGGTTACGGACTTTCTTGCCCCTCAGGCCGAAAAAGCTATTGGTCTTTCCATGAAAGATTTTTTTTCTAACGGCAACACCTATGAATATCTCCTGCAGCCTTTAACATCCATTTACCTGTATTCACAGCGGAAATACGGATTAGACAGAAACGCGGAATGGGGACAGATTAAATCAGGCGATATAGCCTACGTGTATATTGTATCCATAATTGCCGTATTTATTCTTTTGCTGGCGGTTATTAATTTTATAAATCTTTCAACGGCAAAATCAGAGAAGCGCGCGAAAGAAGTCGGTATCAGAAAAACTCTGGGTTCCGACAGAAAGAAATTAATCACTCAGTTTATTACCGAATCTGTGATTATGGTTTTTTTCTCCGTGCTTATTTCACTGGTTCTTCTGGAAATGATACTGCCGTTTTTTAATAGTTTTATAAATCGGGATTTGAGCCTTGATTTCATTAATAATCTTTATACAATTCCTTTGCTGATTATTTTTACTCTTGTTGTCGGTATACTTGCAGGAAGTTACCCTGCGTTTTATCTTTCTTCATTTCAGCCTGTGCAGGTAATCAAATCCTCTTATTCAGGCAAAAGGAGAAAACAATTTTTAAGAAGTATAATGGTGATTGGACAATTTGCCGTTTCAATTACACTTATCACCGGCACAATTATTATCAACAACCAGCTTGAGTATATTCAGAATAAAAACCTTGGCTTCGAAAAAGAACAACTGGTTTCAATAAGTTACTCATCCGCGCTCCAAAACCGCCTGGAGCCGCTTAAGAATGAACTCAAAAAAAATCCGAAAATAATTGATGTAACGAATTCCTCTGTAATGTTTCGGTCGGGAATTCCGGGAATGGGTTATCTTTTTAATGAAACCTCGGGGATGAATATTGTTTCATCTCAATACCTTAATGTTGATTATGATTTTCTAAAAACCTTCGGCATTAAATTAAAGGAAGGAAGATATTTCTCGGAAGATTTTGCCTCTGATTCAAACGCGGTTTTAATTAACGAAAGCGCCGTGAGGGAATTTAATGCCGGTATTGCCATCGGAAAAATTATTACACAGATTGGAAATAACGGAGTCCGCGATGTTTATAATATAATCGGAGTGGTTAAAGATTTTAACTATCAGTCGCTTCACGAAGAAGTTCGCCCGTTAATTTTGCATTTAGACAGCGTAAGACAGGCAGGGAGTATTTTGACTATACGTATAAACTCCCAGGACATGATAAATACAATCAAATATATTGAAAGCGAATGGAGAGACTTTTCGGCTGATGAGAATTTTAGTCTAAATTTTTTAAATGACAGACTAGCAAAAATGTATGAGAATGACGAACGTGTAAGAACAATAACCACAGTCTTTTCAATTCTAGCGATATTTATTGCATGCCTTGGTTTATTCGGACTTGTGGCATTTGTTGCCGAGCAAAAAACAAAAGAAATAGGAATCAGAAAAGTAATGGGCGCATCAGTAATGGAAATTTTGATTCTGCTTTCAAAACAATTTACAAAATGGGTGATCATTTCAAGCGTGATTGCTTCGCCGATAGCATATTATTTTATGGAAAGCTGGCTGCAGGATTTTGCTTACCGTACTGAAATTGATTGGAGTATATTTTTAATTGCCGGACTTATCGCTTTGCTGATTGCTCTACTCACGATAAGTATTCAGACAATAAAAGCAGCGCTGGCGAATCCGGTTAAAAGTGTGAAATACGAATAACTTTATAGACTGGTAGATAATAGACTTTTAGATACAAGACTTGTTGAATCTGAAAAATTCGGTTTTCTGAATGAATAGATTGAAAAAAAGGAGAAATTATGTTAAGAAACAATCTTAAAATTGCTCTGAGAAATTTAACGAGGCATAAAGTATACTCCTTAATTAATATTATCGGTTTGGGAGTGGGCATCGCCTGCGCAGTTCTAACAATACTATGGATTCAATACGAATTAAGCTTTGACAGGTTTCATAAAAATGCAGACAAATTGTTCCGTGTTGTTTTTACAAACAATCAGGGAGATTTTCATGGATTTTATCAGCCTGGTCCGCTGGCAAATTACTTAAAAGAAAGTTTTCCCGAAGTAGAACACGCAACAAATTATTCCGAAATGGAATGTAAAATTTCCCGCGAAACTCAGGGTTTCTTTTGCACCGGAAGTTTCGTCGACTCATCATTTTTTAAAATGTTTTCTTTCCCGCTTATAGAAGGAAACTCCAATTCTGTGCTTTCAAGTCCGAACTCGATTGTTATTTCAAAATCTTTATCTGATAAATTGTTCGGAGGAATTAATCCGGTCGGAAAAACACTTAAGCTTGATGATCGTTCAGAAGCGGTTGTCGCCGGTGTTTTTTCAGATGTACCGAAAACATCGCACATGCAATTTGATTTTGTTATTCCCTTTTCAACCGCACCTGATTGGATGAAGATGTGGGACAGAAAATGTGTAAATACCTATTTGCTGTTCCGCGATAACGTTTCATTTGATGAGGTGAATAATAAAATCAGCAGAGTAATGGATGAACATAACCCTGAATGGAAAAATATTCTTTATCTGTTTCCAATTACAAAAAGTCATCTTTATGAACCGGGCGAGACAGGAACAATAATTTACATGTACATTTTCTCCGCGTTCAGTTTTTTAATATTAATTGTCGCATGTATTAATTTCATGAATCTTTCGACCGTCCGTTCGCAAAAACGAATGAAAGAGATAGGAATAAAAAAGACAATCGGTTCCTCGCGGATGGATCTGATAAAACAGTTCATGATTGAAACCCTGCAATTATCTTTTATCTCGTTATTGCTCGCTGTCGTTTTGGTCGAACTCGCCCTTCCGTTTTTAAATAGCATGTTGAACGCCGGAATCACCCTGACATATTCCTGGGAAATGTTTCTTGTTTTGTTGGGTGTAACTTTGTTTGCCGGTTTAACAGCGGGCAGTTATCCATCTCTTTATTTGTCTTCCCTTAAACCAATCTTAGTTTTGAATGACAGAACCTCAAAGTCGGGAGAAAAACGGTCATCTGTTTTAAGAAATACATTGGTTATAGCACAATTTTCATTTTCGATTTTTATTATAACCTGTGTTTTAATAATCGGGAATCAGCTGAAATTTATTCAATCAAAGAATCTGGGTTTTAATAAAGAACAAGTTTTGGTTGTAAGCGCAAGAGGCGCCTTGCAGCAGAGTGTACCGATTTTAAAGGAAGAACTTCTAAAATTGTCTTCTGTTCAAAGCGTATCTGCATCGGCAACAAATCTTACTGATTTTCAGGGGGCCGGTACCGGACCGGTAGATTGGGAAG
>CAZEXO010000050.1:6131-14952 GCA_964516545.1 uncultured Melioribacteraceae bacterium | reverse complement strand
AAATTATGGAGGTAGGATTCAATTTTGTAGACGGGGATTTTGCGAAAACCCTTCAGGTGAAAATGAAACAAGGTCGATTTTTCTCAAAAGAATTTCCAACAGATATGTCTGAAGCATTTGTGGTAAATGAATCCGCCGTTAAACTAATGGGAATTGAAAATCCGATAAATAAAAATCTTACCACATGGTTTGGTCGTAAGGGAAAAATTATTGGCGTAATCAGCGATTTTAACACAAGTTCTCTCAAAGAAGAAATGACACCGGTTGTTTTTCTTATGGCTTCATCCGCCAATAATCTATTTGTGCGTATCTCCCCTGTAAATATTTCGGAGACATTAAGTTTAATAGAAGATAAACTAAAAGAAATTGTTCCGGATGACCCGTTCGAATACCGTTTTTTGGATGAACATATAAACACACTTTACAGAACAGAACAAATTACAGCTGAATTTGCGGCGTTTATTGCAGTGCTGGCAATTTTTATTTCCTGTCTCGGATTATTCGGATTAGCCTCCTTTTCCGGTGAACAACGGACAAAAGAAATCGGCGTACGTAAAGTGTTGGGCGCTTCTGTCATTAATGTTCTTCTTATGCTTTCAAAAGATTTTCTAAAATGGATTGTTCTGGCAAATATCATCGCTTGGCCTGCAGCATATTTTGTTATGAATAAATGGCTTCAGGATTTTGCTTACCGGACAGAAATTGAATGGAGTATGTTTTTAATTGCCGGACTTATTGCTTTACTGATTGCTCTGCTGACAATAAGTATTCAGACAATAAAAGCCGCGTTGGCTAATCCTATTGATTCGCTCAAATATGAATGACGGGAGGCGAAGTGTTTATTAATTTTTTAAAAATAGCTTTTAGGAACCTGGCCAGACATAAAACATTTTCACTTATTAATATTATCGGGCTCGCCATTGGAATGACCTGCTTTATTCTCATCATTCAGTGGGTGAATGATGAATTAAGTTATGACCGCCACCATAAAAATGCCGACCGGATTTGCCGGGTTATTTGGGATATTGACGGCTTCCAAATTCCCGCCACACCGGGTCCTTTTGCAGATTGGTTATTGGAATACATCCCCGAAATAAAACAAGCCACCCGTGTTAATCATTCCGGTAGTTTGCTTCAATATAAAGAAAAGAAAATAACGGTAGTTGAACGATTTATTGAACCGCGATTTTTTGATGTTTTCTCCTTTCAATTTGCTGAGGGAAACTCCTCCACGGCATTAAATAATACAGAATCAATTCTTCTTACCGAAGAGACTGCCAAAAAACTTTTTGGAAATGAGAACCCTGTAGGTAAAACAATTACAGATGGAAATGGCAGACCCAAGATAGTAACCGGAGTGCTTCGAAATATTCCACGTAAGACTGAACCTTACTTGCTGGCTGATTGCTTTATTCCGTTGAACGTAATGAAATTCTGGCGGAACCCGGATTCATGGGAAGACGGTCAGGATTATAAAACCTATATACTGCTCAACGAAAATATTTCACTTGAGGAAGTAAATGAGAAGATAAATTCAGAGTTCAATAAATTTGCAAAAAAGTATAACCCGCAGCAAGCGCAAATTTCCAGAATGAAATTTATTCTCCAGCCAATTACAGAGGTGCATTTATACTCGGATTTTAAATTTGATTTTCCACACGGTAATATTCAACACGTCATATTCTTTTGCATAACAGGCTTTTTTATTCTGATGATTGCTTGCTTTAATTTTATGAATCTTGCAACAGCCCGCTCGTTGAAGCGTTCAAAAGAAGTGGGTTTGCGAAAGGTTGTGGGTGCTAACCGGTTACAATTGATAAGTCAATTTCTGGGAGAATCTTTTATCATTTCAGGCATTGCTTTGTTTTTAGCATTGAGCATTGTTGAGCTTGTTCAACCATATTTTAACAGTCTCACAGGAAAACCGTTATTTATTGAATACTCTAATCCAACCGTCATTGGCGGGCTTATCTTGCTACTCTTAATCACCGGTTTAAGCTCGGGAATGTATCCGGCGTTTGTTCTTTCACTTTTTAAACCCGTTGATATTTTGAAAAACCGGGTTTCGCCGGGCGTTTCAAATCATTCGCTTGGATTGAGAAGAATATTGGTCGTAATGCAGTTTACGTTTTCAATTATAATCATAGCCGGAACGGTAGTTGTGTATATCCAGCTCGATTTTATCAAAAATAAAAATCTGGGATTTGAAAAAGAAAATTTAATCTACCTGGAATCAGAATCATTTATGACCGATTACAAATCACTAAAGAATGAATTACTAAAACATCCCGGGATCATTCAGACGGCAGCGTCAAGCGATTTGCCAACCAGTATTAACCAAAACAACGGTGCAGACTGGGAAGGACGAGTGAAAGATGCGAAGTACATAAGCTTTCCTGGTTTGTTTGTTACCGATGATTTTTTAGAAACCTTTCAAATGGAAATGGCACAAGGACGATTCTTTTCAGGCGAATTTGCTACGGATAAAGAGCAGGCGTTTATTGTTAATGAAGCTGCCGTAAAAGCAATGGGAATTATTGATCCTGTTGGTAAAAAATTCAAATCATGGGGTAAGGACGGGCAAATTATTGGCGTGGTTAAGGATTTTCATTTTAAGTCGCTGCACAGCGAAATCAGTCCGATGACTATAAACCTTGATGACAACTTTCGGTTTTTGTTTGTAAGAATTAATTCACGAAATAATCTCGAAACAATTGAGCTGGTTAAAAATACTTATCATAGTCGTTACCCCGATTTTTTATTCGAGATTCATTTTTTTGATGAAGCTATTGATGAGCTGTATCAATCAGATAAGAAAATGGGCGCTATTATTGTCTGTTTCGCCTCTTTGTCAATTATAATTTCTTGCCTCGGTCTGTTTGGTTTGGTTGCATTCATCACTGAATGTAAGACAAAAGAAATAGGCATACGTAAAGTTGTAGGCGCTTCGGTTTTCAATGTTATCATGTTACTAACTAAAGATTTTACAGGATGGGTTTTAATAGCAAATATAATTGCCTGGCCGGTTGCTTACTATTTCATGAACAAATGGCTCGAAGACTTTGCATATAGAATTGAAATAACCTGGTGGATGTTTGCACTCTCAGGCGGAATTGCTTTAGCGATTGCATTAGTTACTGTAAGTTTTCAGGCGGTTAAAGCCGCGCTTGCAAACCCGGTTGAGAGTTTAAAATACGAGTAACATTATTGGCAGAAAGACATTAATTCAAAAACAGAAAATAATAGAAGAATCTGTTAAGTCCTGATATTTTTTTAGTACCTTAAAAACACTGGAGGGTATTTTGTTAAAGAATTATTTCAAAATTGCCATAAGAAATCTTAGAAAATTCAAGGTGTTCTCTGTAATAAATATAACGGGATTTTCGATAAGTCTAGCAATTATAATTTTGTTAGCATTGTTTATAGAGAACGAATTATCTGTTGACAAATTTCATACTAACAAAAACAGGATATATAAAATAAGTAAAGGGAATATACCTGCCCCTGTTTCGGAAATAATAAAGTCAAATATTCCGGAAGCGGAAAATGTTGTTTTGGTAGATAATAATAGTAATAATAATCTGACAATAAATTACAACGGCATTCCGAGAACAATAAATGATATAATTTATACTGAGCCGGGTTATTTCAATATATTTTCTTTTAAATCAATTCGAGGAGATGCAAGAGAAGCATTGGATAAAAATATGTCCATGGTTTTAACAAGCACTCTGGCAAGGAGAATTTTCGGCAACGACAATCCAATTGGTAAAATTGTTAAGATAGACAATAAACATGATGTTACTATAAATGCTGTCATTGAAGACATTCCACAAAACTCTTCAATACAATTCCAGAGTGCAATTTCATTAAAAAGTTTAAAACAAATTTGGGGAACAAAAAATGATCCCTTTGACTGGGTACATTGGAATTATTCCATATATGTTTTGTCTGATATAAATAGTCGTGAAGCAGATTTAATATCAAAAATAACTACTGTTCTTAAAAATAGTATTCCAAAAGAACATAGTGATATGAACATAGATGTTATTTCGTTCAGAGAAATGTATTATTACCCGGAAGTGCATGGTCTTCAAAGATATGGAAGTATTAAAAAGAATTCTGTACTCATCACTCTTGGGATTCTTATTCTTTTCATTACTATTATTAATTATGTCAATTTATCGACGGCAAGAGCCGTAACCAGAAAAAAAGAAATTGGAGTAAGGAAAACTATCGGAGCTTCTAAGATATTTTTAATAAGCCAATTCCTCAGCGAATGTGTTGTATATAGTTTTATTTCAATAATACTGGCATTAATAATTGCGGAATTGCTGCTCCCAATATTCAATGGAATTGTTGACCTGAAACTTACCTTGTTCCCGGATTTAGTTTTCTATAGAAGTGTGATATTTTTTCTTTTATCAATTAGCTTGGGAGTACTCTCGGGAATTTATCCGGCGTTCTATCTCTCGTCACTTAAGCCGGAATATATTTTTAAAGGAGAGTCAAATTCGAATAGTAAAAGGGGGTACCTTAAGAAAGGGCTTATCATCTTTCAGTTTACGACCGCTACCATATTAATTACGGCTACTATAGTGATTTATAATCAAATGGAGTATATAAATGACAAGCAACTGGGTTTTGAAAAGGATGATATTGTTTATTTTACGATGAATGATGGAATTTATGCTAACAAGGGGGTTGTTAAATCGAAAATCCTTCAATTTCCTGAGGTGAAAGATTTTGCTTATTCTTTTGATGTTCCGGGAAAAATGTACATGCGGTGGGGAATGAAACTGAAATATGAAGGAGAAGAATCCAATGTTTGGTTTACCTGTGCGTATTCCTCCGCTGAATATATGAAAATGATGAATATGCAAATTGTTGAGGGACGAGGTTTTTATGAAAATGACTCAACCGATTACGGCAAGTTTATTATTAATGAAGCATTTGCGAAAGAAAATAACCTGGACAAACCCCTTGAGTCCGTGTTTAGTGGAAATCAGACGATTGTTGGAGTTGTAAAAGATTTTAATTATCAGTCACTTCATTCAAAAGTGGAACCTCTCGTATTCATTAATGCACCATGTTATAACACAGGATTGATAAAACTGAAGTCAGCCAGTTATATTGATGTAAGAAATACACTGGAAAAACTTGAAATAATTTGGAAAGAAGTATCGCCAGACTTTCCGTTTGAGTACAATTTTTTAGATGATACTCTAAAAAATCTCTATCAGACTGAATCCAGGTTTGAAAAAATTTTTATAGGCTTTTCAGTGCTGGCAGTATTAATTGCCTGTCTTGGTTTATGGGGTTTAACGACTTTTATTACTGAACAAAAAACTAAAGAAATAGGTGTTCGTAAAATTCTTGGCGCAACAATACGGAATATTACTGTTATGATTTCAAAGCAATTTGTTTTGCTTGTGATAATTTCGAACTTTATTGCAATTCCGGCTTCGTATTATTTCATGAACAAATGGCTTCAGGATTTTGCATACAGGATTGATATAACTTGGTGGATGTTTGCACTCTCAGGTGGAATCGCTTTGGTAATCGCATTGGCAACAGTAAGTTATCAGGCGGTTAAAGCTGCGCTTGCAAATCCTGTGGAATCACTCAAGTATGAATAAAGGAAGAAACTATGTTTGGAAATTATTTGAAAATAGCGCTCCGTAATATTCGGAAGAATAAGACATACTCAATCATAAACATTTTCGGTCTCGCAATAGGAATGACGTGTTTTATTCTTATTGCTCTTTACATCAAGTTTGAGCTGAGTTATGATAAATTTAACAAGGACTATGAGAGAATATATAGAATCGATGTGCAGAATGATTACACAAACACCGCATCCGGTATGTTTAATAAAACACCGGCTCCGCTTACGAAAGCATTAAAATCCGAAGTACCCGGAATTGAATTTGCAGCAAGGCTAAGGGAAGAGTCGCGTTCGGTTCTAATTAAAGCAGGTGAAAATTCATATTTGGAAGATAAATTCTTTTATACTGACCCGGAATTCCTCTATATGTTTTCTTTTCCTCTTATTTCCGGTAATCCCAAAACTGCTTTGAGCGAACCGTATTCAATAATTATAACGGACGAAATTGCAAAGAAATATTTCGGTAATGAAAATCCAATCGGTAAAACAATTACGATTAACCAAAAATATCAGCAGCAGCCGTATAACATTACCGGCGTAGTAGAAAGTCCCCCGTCAAATTCACACATACAATTTAATTTTTTAGCGTCATTCGGTACACTTTATAAACAACAGCTCAGCGAAAATTACCAACACAGTTTGCATTGGAATGCATTCGGATATTATACTTATATCAAGATAAAAAAGAATACCTCCGCAAAAGCAATTGAAGCGGGTTTGATTGAAATAGTAAAAAAATATAAAGGACAGGATTCTAAGATCAGGTTTCTTTTAGAGCCGATTGATAGAATTCATTTATATCAAAATTGGGAGAAAGATATAGAGCCCGGCGGCGATATTAGTAATGTTTATCTTTTTGCCGCTGTTGGATTCTTTATCCTGGTACTTTCATCTGCTACTATAAAATCTGCTCCCAATCGATAAAACGTGCTAAAGAAGTTGGGTTAAGAAAAGTTATCGGAGCGAATAAAAGCCAGTTGTTAAAACATTTTTTGGGCGAGTCGTTGGTTTTATCGTTTATAGGTATCGGATTGGCGGTTGTAATTGTTGAATTGTCATCGCCTCTCTTTCAACAATTTTTTGATAAAGAAATTCAGCTGTCGGTATTTGCTGATATAAAATTGCTTTTTAGTCTGTTGGGAGTTCTACTTTTGGTTGTCTGTATTGCAGGCATTTACCCCGCATATTACATAAGTAATTTTAAGCCGACACAAATTCTCAAAGGTATCGCCAAAAGAAAATCCAAATCATTTTTCAACTTAAGAAATTCACTTGTCGTTTTTCAATTTGCAATATCTGCGGTATTGATTATCGGCACAATAACAATATTCAATCAACTACATTATTTGAGAAATAAGAAATTAGGTTTAAGAAAGGACCATATAGTTACTATAAATGTATTGGATGAACATTTACAAAAGAATTATAAAAACTTTTTTTGTGAGTTGACTTCAAACCCTCGTATTATCGATGTATCCGCATCGCAGTCATTACCACCCGGCTCTTCGGGTAAATCCAATGTAGATTGGGATGGAAAAACAAGTTCCGATATTGGACTGATGTACGGAATACGGGCTGATAATCATTTCGCTCATTTGTATGAAATACCTGCAGAATTGGGACAGAACTATCCGGATGAAAATAACTCATCGACTAAAAGTTATTTTTTATTAAACAGATCCGCTCTCAAAGTATTGGGATGGAAAAATCAAATAGGAAGAAGATTTGGATGGAATGATACTAGGAAAGATGAGGGAGAGGTAATCGGTGTTGTTAATGATTTCCATTTTTTCCCGCTTCAGCAGATAATTGAACCATTGGCAATTGAATTAGTCGGCTCACATTTAGAAAATTGGAATGCCAGGTTTTTCTCAATTAAAATTAGTTCACAAAATATTCCAGGCACAATTTCTTTTATAGAAAAGAAATGGAAGCAACATTCTCAATACCCGCTTCAATTGGAATTTTTTGACAATCGAATGGATATGATGTATAAGGACGAACAAAAATTTGGAGAACTTTTTAATTTATTTGCATTTATTGCCATTTTAATTGGCTGTATGGGACTTTATGGACTTACATTATCTTCTGTTGAACAACGGATAAAAGAAATCGGGATAAGAAAAGTATTGGGCGCTTCTTTATCCCAAATTAATAACTTACTGACAAAAGAATCCGCCGTTTGTATTCTAATTGCTAATCTCATTGCCTGGCCGATAGCATATTATTTTATGAAAAATTGGCTTCAGGATTTTGCGTACAGGATTGATATAACTTGGTGGATGTTTGCACTCTCAGGCGGAATTGCTTTAGCGATTGCATTGGCTACAGTAAGTTTTCAGGCGGTTAAAGCGGCACTTGCAAATCCGGTTGACTCGCTCAAATATGAATAAACAAGAATCACGGGTTAATAAAATGAGGTTCAGGAAACAAACATACGTGACAAGTTTTTACATAAATCTTTCGTAATATCATTATCAAAGTGTAACAATAGTTTAATAATTGGCGTCCAAAAAAACAGCTAATCATGACGTCTAATCAATCAAAGGAAAATTTACAATGAAGAAAATTATCTGCACAATTTTTACATTTTTATTTCTTTCTTCTGTTTCGGGGAATTTGCTGAATGCGCAATCCCCGTTAAAAGAAGAAACGCGATTTCCCTGGGGAACAGCAACCGGCGGTTTTATTCAGGACTGGCTGGTAATCGGAGGATTCCCAAATCGGGATGGGAAAGGATTCGACAACGACTATCTTCAGGAAAATCAAGGCGAACAGCTCATCAAACCTGTTGAAGGAATGAAACACAAAACGCCCAATGGCTCATCATTCGAATGGAAAAAATATCACTCACCTTATAACTACATCAGTTTTTTTGATATCCTGAAAGGAACCGACTTTAACAACAAGGTATGTTATGCTTTCAAAAAAATTAATCGTTCAGCCGATGGAAAAGTGATTCTTTCTTTTGGTCATAATGTCGGAAATAAGATATGGATTAACGGAAAACAAATTTACGCGAACAGAAATGATTATGCCTCCGGTGAAAATAATCATCTTGAGGTAGACATGGTGAAGGGAGAAAATTCAATACTCGTGAAATCAGTACACGGCGGCTGGACGTGGGGTTTCTGGATGCGTATTATCGAGCCG
>CAZEXO010000050.1:0-6121 GCA_964516545.1 uncultured Melioribacteraceae bacterium | reverse complement strand
GATAAAATCATTGATGCAAAAGTTGAAAACGAACTAGTTCTTAAAACAGACAGAACCCTGAATCCCGAAATTCAAAAAATGGATGTATTGGTCGAAGTCGTTGAAGCAGGCGGTGAAGTTGCTGATGATAAAACCATCAAACGTGGCGATGTTGTAAATTTTGATACTGAAGACTGGGACGATGGAGTTTACGATATTCGCTTTACGAGCAATAATAACAAGGGTGAAATTGTTGCCGCGTATCTTTTGTGGTACAAAGGTGATGCTGCTAAAAAGGCAAAAGAAATTGTTAACAGCGCTCCCGAAAAACCAAAAACACCAAACGATTATCTTCACGTGATGCTTAAAGAATTAATCTATGACAGAGCCGGAAATGATTTGAATAAAATTGATTCTTCAAACATTGAGCGGCTTTACCCTGCATTAATGGAATACGAAGAATTAGTTAATAACTCGGCAGTCCGCGCAAACGGTTTTGTAAGATTAGCTTACATTGACGAAGTTGATAACACTCCGCAATTCTGCCGCGCCTACCTACCGATGGATTATGACCCGGATAAAAAATGGCCGCTCGTTGTTAATCTTCACGGATACAATGGAGCAAATCCCACTTATGTTAAATGGTGGTCGATTGATTCAAGACATACAAATCTTGTAGATAAATTTCCGGTAATTGATATTGAACCTCACGGAAGAGGAAACACAAGTTACAATGGAATCGGTGAACTGGACGTTTTACGTTGCATTGAAATGGCAAAAAAAATGTTCAATGTGGATGAAGATAGAATTTATCTTAAAGGTGAATCGATGGGCGGCGGCGGAACATGGAATGTTGGTACGCGTAACCCGGGAGTATTTGCGGCGATTGCGCCTGTTTACGGCGGCTGGGATTATCATACCGATCTTAGCGAAGAACAACTCGCTAAATTGTCAGAAAGAGAACGATTCAACCGGGAGAAGAGCAGCAATTTTGCTCAGGCTGATGCATTGTTAACAACTCCTGTTTTTGTTTCTCACGGCGATATCGATGCTTCTGTTGACGTAAAATACTCCAGATACGGCGTTCAACTTCTTCAAAGATGGGGTTATGATATTCGTTATCACGAGTATCCCGGATACGGGCATGAAGGAATGCCATATGTAGATGAGGTAATATCCTGGTTCCTGGAACACAAAAGAAATTCAAATCCTGAAAAAGTAAGAGTGCGCTCAGCATATTTGCGATCAGCTTCAGCACATTGGGTAAAAGTTACTCAGCGGGAAAATCCTTATGCATTCATCGAAGCCGAAGCCGAAATACTTCTCGATAATACAATTAAGTTATTCACGGAAAATGTTTTGGAGATTGAACTTACTCCTTCGAATAAATTAATTAATCCTAAAAAACCTATTAAAGTAATTTGGAATGTAAGCGACATACGCGAAGTAAAACCGGAGAACGGAAAAATTGTATTACAGCATAAAGATTACAAACCGGGTCAATTGGTGAAGACTCCTAAAATCGAGGGACTCACTTCACATTTAACAACTACTCCATTCGCGGTTGTAATAGGAACAACTTCAACCGATTCACTTATGAAAAAAATGTGCAGACAAAAAGCTCAGGAGTTTATTGATTACTGGAAAACATGGCAGAAGTATGAACCGCGTGTGTTTATGGATACAGAATTATCAGAAACCGATATGAAAAAATTTTCACTCATTCTTTATGGTGATGCGAGTGCAAATCTCATTACGAAAAAAATGAGCGCCGGTATTCCGTTAAAAGTTTCACCAGACGAGATTGAAATAGCAGGAAAAAAATTCCAGGCAAAAGATGCATGTGTTCAGATGATTTATCCGCATCCATACAATTCCGAAAGATATGTATCGGTAATTGGCGCAACATCAGGCGCGGGAATGTTTTTCTACAACACCCGCAGCGATGACTACGATTTCCTTATAATGGACGGTTGTATTCCGAATAACCGAATGGGAAGACCCATGGATAAATTATACATTGCCCGCGGTATTTTTAACAATCACTGGCAGATCAACGAAAACTTACTGGAAACCGGCGATAATGAAATAAGAAAAAACTGCCCCGTTCGCGAAGTGTTGCCCGATTTAACCGTTACCGTTGCCAACCTGCCTGAATTTGATGTGAGCGTTTATCAGTCACTTGTCGGTAAATATGACGCGGGTGGTGCAACACTTGACGTATATATTGAGAACGGCGTTCTCATGGGAAAATCACCAGACGGAAATATTTTTAAATTACTTCCAGCATCAAAAACCGATTACTTCGTTGATGTGGTTGACATACAATTATCGTTTTCGATGAATGATAACGGTACCGCTGATTATGTTGTGGCTTACGTTAGCGGACAAGAATATAGATTGATGAAGATGAAATGAAGCTGGAACTAGAAATATGAGAAGTAAAAAAACCCGGACTCTGTAAAAAGCCGGGTTTTTTATTTTAGAAAATATAAAATAAAATTATTGTTAAGTGCTTGCATGATAAGGTTATTCGAAACGATTCTGAATCGGTTGATTTCAAAATTAGAAAAACCTGAACCGGTCAGAATAGAGAAATCAATTCCAGTCATGGAATTTCAGGAAAATTGTTTATGATAAGTTTTTCGAATTAGAAAGAATTGCCAGGCGGATGTATCCGAAGATGGACAATAACTTCTTTTTAAGTTTGGGGACAAAATTTGAGTTTTAATTTAATGCCGGTAGACATAACAATTTCTCAAAAGTCTGTCAGGAAATAATTTGTCGGAACAGACTAAATGTCCGCTCCGACAATGTTTTACTCACCAAAGATGATGCACAAATTCACGAATGTTTTCATCGTAGATTTTTCTTACCTGTTTCATTGTTTCATCAGAAAGTGCGGGGAGATTTACGACGCTGATATTCTCTTCAGCCTGCGAAACACGCTTTGCACCAGGAATAGCGCATGTAACGGCATCAAACATTAATATCCATTTTAACGCGAACTGAGTTAAACTCATTCCACCCGGGCAGATTTCTTTTAACTTATCTACAGCATCCAGACTTTTATTGTAGTCAATGCCGCTGACGGTTTCACCTTTGTCGAACGCTTCGCCGTTACGGTTGAATTTTCTGTGATCATCTTCCTCGAAGGTTGAGTTCTTTGTTAATTTGCCAGTTAGCATTCCGCTTGAAAGGGGTACGCGAGCGAGTATTCCAATTTTTTTATTCTTGGCTTGTTCGAAAAATAATTCAGCAGGACGCTGGCGGAACATGTTAAAAATTATCTGTACGGTTTTTACATTCGGAAATTCGATTGCCTTCAATGCTTCTTCAACTTTTTCGACACTCACACCGTAATGTTTTATTTTCCCTGATTTCACAAGGTCGTCCATTACTCCGAAAACTTCCGGCATGTAATAAACTTCCGTTGGAGGACAGTGAAGCTGAACGAGGTCAAGAGAATCCGTTCCAAGATTTTTAAGATTTCTTTCCACAAACGCTTTTAAGTTTTCGCGATTATAACCGGAAGCAACATGCGGATTGAGTCTTCTTCCAATCTTGGTTGCAACAATTATATTTTCATTTCTTTCTTTACGAAGTTTTTGGATTAATTGCTCGCTGTGTCCGTCACCATAAACATCAGCCGTATCAATAAAATTAACTCCCAGATCAATTGCTTTGTGTAAGGCAGCAAGAGATTCATTATCTTTTACTGTTCCCCATGTGCCGCCGATTGCCCAGGCTCCGAAACTAATTGCGGATACTTTATAACCTGTTCTCCCAAGTTCTCTATATTCCATAATAACTCCTGTTAATAAATATTAGCAAAAATAAAAAACTGAACGCAAATACCGGAAAATAATTTGTCGTTAACAGATTCAGGATAAATGTTTGTTCTCCCTGAAGATTTCATACCAGTCAACTTTTCTTGTTAGGAACATAATTACGGCAAGAATAGTGAACAAAGCAAAATTACCGAGAAGCAATGAATAATCCTGAAGCTGAAGTATGACAAACATAAATCCATAGAAAAACAACAAAAGCGAGCTGATAATAATTCCGATTAATCTGCTGTTATAAATACTCGTAACATAAAGTCCGATAAGAGAGATGACAAACAAACTTGTAATTGAATAGGAGTAATTAAAGTGTAAGTATTCCGAAAGAGCAAGAAGGAGCGAATAAAAAATAATTACTGCCAGACCAACAAGAAGATATTGAATCGGGTGTAAAACAATTTTACTGTATAACTCAATCATAAAAAAACTGACAAAAGTTAACAACACAATCATGATTCCGTATTTGGAAGTCCGTGTAGTTTTCTGGTATTCATCAACCGGCATAAGTAAACGGAGTCCGAAAGAACTTTCCAGTATACTGTAATGTTTGTTAATCCACTCCTGGGGATAATCTCTGTTGAAATGATTAATATTCCAGACGGCACTGAAACCATCGGGTGAAATATTTCTTTCGGCAGGTAGAAATGAGCCGATGAATGAGGGATTATTCCAGGACGATTTCATTCTGATGGTTGTTGATTTGCCCAGGGGTAAAAACTCCAGATTTTCACTTCCATTCAGATTTATCTTCAATTCGAAAAAATAATTATCACTTGATTCATCCAGAGTAACATCTGCGGTAAAACCGCTCCGGAAAATATTTTGATCAGGCAGTCCCGGATTTACTTCAAGCTGCTTTTTGTTCCAGTTAAAAGTTACAGAACCGGAAATTCCTCGCGGATCGCTTATGTTAACAAGCAATTTATTTTGTGAGATTGTATGATTGCTGTTTGAGTTTAGTACTTCCCAAATCTTTTTCTTATTAAAGTAACCCGAAATTATCAGCCCGGAATTATAGAGCGAAACCTCGTAAATTCCACGGCGGCGAATTTGTGGAAAAACTTCCGATTCAATCAGCAATTCTTCAGGAAGAAATGTGTAATGATTCTGTACCAACTCTTTTTTATCATCGGTAACTGTTTTCCATTCTTCTGATATTACGGATAAAACAGGACCGGCAATTAACTGATTATCCGCCCAGCTATGATTCACTTCAGCGACAGCTTCGTTGCGGTAATTTTGACGCTCTTCGATCAGACTTTGAATCATGTTGAGGGGAACGATAAGGATAATAAATACTGCTACAATAAAAGCAAGGCGAAGTAATATCGAGTCTTTTTTCATAACTCTCCCTTTTTGATAATATAAATTATAGAATGTTCTTTTTGTTAAAAAGGGTAAAGACTATGCAGAAAGACTCCTTCAATTATTGGAAAATAAAACAGAGCTTTTACAATCATATTTGATTTTTGATTCCGTTTTTTTTGAGATGTTCAAAATTTTTCGGTTTATTTCAGAATAGAGACAAAATCGGGCAAGGACAGACTTTGCAGTAGAATAAAATCTTGTAAGTACCATTGTCTTTATTCCATCTTAAAAAACTAATTATTAGATTTCAACCGCGATAAACAAATTAAGAGGTAATGTGGACAGAGAAAGTGTACTCAAGAAGCAGAAAAAACTAAACGTTGCCGACAATTTTTTCGAGGCTCTTGAATTTATTAATGACGGAGCTTTTGGTAAAGGCTCTATTCCAAAGAAGTATAAAGAATTGATGGGACTTGCGCTTGCAATCGCCGCTAAATCAGACGAAGCAATTGTAATACATCTGGGTGATTGTAAAGATGCTGATTGTACAAAACTCGAAATTGTTGAAACAATAAAAATAGCTGTAGCAACCGGCGGGAATTTTCTTTTGCCCTGGGCAAGCAGAGCATTGAAATTTTCCGATGAGCTGGGGATAGAATAGCAAGTCCCGGAATTAGCTTCTGAGATAATGACTGTTAAAAATTTTTTTTCATGCTTTCCTTGAAAATGTTTATTCTCTTCAGATAATTTTACTATTTTTTAAAAACTTAAAGCAGAGTAATTCTAAACCTGAATTCAATCTTCCGGGGTCTATTCCTTCTCTTAATTTCCTGTTTACATACTACTTTTTTCCTGTTCATTTTATCTGAGTATAATTTAAGGAGAGATCAAATGGAAAAATATGTTAGTCTGTTTTTGTTTCTAATGATATTCTTACAAAATTCTCTTCACTGCCAGCCGGAAATTCCGAATTACTTACAAGGCGAAAA
>CAZEXO010000049.1:0-20834 GCA_964516545.1 uncultured Melioribacteraceae bacterium | reverse complement strand
TATGTCGGGTATAAATACACACCCGAGATAACAAAAATCACCGCAACTGATAATGATGGAAATTCAAGTACTCTGACACATTGGAGCGACTATAAATCAAACTTTTCAGGAATTAGTTTCGGCGTGGGAATATCCTATTCCTTGCCGGGACTGAGTGTTGATCCTTTTGCTGCTTTTGATGAAAAGATAGATTATTAATTTCTGCGCGTGAAAATATTTTTTATAAAACATTATTTTTGGATGAGTATAATTTAATGATTATCGTGAGTAAATAAATACAGGGAAATATCATGAAGAAAATAATTTTATGTACAGGACTGTTTCTGTTTTTTATTTCATCTCTTGTTGCTCAGTCGAATCTGCCGAGATCAATGGAAGCGACAGGCGAGGAACGCAACGGAAATGAAATAAATCTTAGAGCGAAAGGGCTTGGCATTGACGAAGATGATCCGGTAACTGATGGAGAAAACGATGCGCTTAAATGCGCTGTTTATTTCATTTTGTATAACTCCAATGAAAAACTCTTGCAGACACCCGAAGAGAAAAATAATTTCGGCAAAATTCAGGAACAGTTTTTCGAGTTATCCAACATCAAAAAATTTACTTATATGAGCAACAGCATTCTCAGCCGTGTTACAAAAGGAGATGGAGTGGTAGTAGAAAAACTTGTAAAAGTGAATTATGAAAAATTAAGAGAGGAGCTTCAAAATCTTGGAATAATTAAATCTGTTCAGGATTTGTCGGTTGAGGTTTCGAATCCAATAATTATGGTTGTTCCATCGGCGGGTACAAACGAAAACCCGCTTGAATTGCTTAAGAATGATGATAAGGTGAAACACGCCGCGGAAGTGATTCAGAAATATCTGATCACCAAAAATTTTCAGGCTCAACTGCCTGAACAGACCGAGGTAATGGCTGATTATGCTTCGGCTCAGGAAATGCTCGCGGGCGCTAGTGTTGATGAATCTTATAAACTTGCTGTATCGCTGGGTTCGGATATTTATCTTTCGTTCAGGGTGAATATCACTCACGAAAGTCTCGGTAAAAAAGCATCGGTGTCATGCAATGCCTATGAAACAACCACAGCCTTATTGCTTGGTTCCGAAACGGGTTATAGTCCTGTTACGCCCTCGTCTTCTGATTACGCGTTAATTGATTTGGCAATGACGGAGGCTGTTAACCGATTGATTTCGCAAATAAATGTCTATTGGAAGAATGATCTGAAAACCGGACTGAAATATAAAGTCGTTTTCAAATTTCCGGAAGAACTGAATGCTACCGAGGCTGAAGATATGCAATTTGATGTTATGGACTACATTGAAAAAATTTCGAAAAATTCTAAAATGGTTAATAGCACATCCCACACTCTGGATTATTTAATTTGGATCAATCCTTCGGAAGCTAAAGACGCGATGCAATTATACCGCAAATTCAGGAAAGAATATAAAAGCGGAAATTTGTCGAGAGTTTTCTCTAAGGGAAAAATTCTTACGCTAAATGTAGGTTTGTAAATTTTTAGGAGATTAACGTGAAAAGATATCTAATAATTTTTTTATCAATGACTTTTGTGTTACTTGCGCAGGAACCTGACTGGTTTACGTCCGATCTTACAAAAAAATATCCTACAGCTTTTTATCTTGTCGGAACAGCATCTAACCCAAACCTGGATGCCGCAATTCAATTGGCGCAAAATCAAATCGCGTCTCAGATACGTGTGAACATTAACAGTGAAACTAATCTGAATATTTCCGAAAGCGCTAAGGGCGGAGAATATTCTGTCAGCGAACTCTATGAAAAAAACATAACAAGTTATATCAATCAGACACTAACCGGTGTGGAATTAGTTCACAAGGAAAAATCGGGAGAGAATTATTACGTTTTAGCTACTCTCAGGAAAGACAAATTCCTTGAGGAAATTGAAGCTAAACTTGATGAACTGAAAGTAAATATTAATTCCTACCTGAAAACCTCTGACGAAAATTTGATTAACGGCGATATCCAGAACTGTCTGGTTTTTCTTTTAAAGGCGCGGACTGATATTATCACCTTTAATTCAACAAAAGCATTTTATAATGCTCTGTCGAATATACCTTATGATCTGGAAGGAGCGACAGATCAGTATGCAAAAATTGAATCGGATATTTCAAGGATATCTTCCGCAATAAAATTAACCGTAGTTGAGGGAGATGAACAGCGCATTGAAGTTGGTTCTGAATTATCCCAGCCGATAAAATATCTTGCTTCCGTAAACCTTGAGAAGGATATTATCCCGATTAAAAGACTACCGTTGATTGTGTATAATCAATCCAGTACAATCATTGACAGACTTGAAACTGATGAAAACGGTAATATTGTTGTGAAATCCATCCCCTTTGCGAGCGCGAAAAATAAGGAAAAAATCAGCGCGAAAGTAAACGCTTCAAAGATTGATGACGCGGTTAGAGATCTTATTGACCCGGCGCCGGCTGAAGCAAATATTACAACATTTATAAAAGCATCAAACAATTTTGATGTTGCTGTACTTGATGGATATAACAATCATATCAAAGATATCGAATCAAAAGTCGGAAGAATCTTAACTCAATGCGGACAAAATGTTGGCGGTCAGAGCGATTATATTATTAAAGGAAAAATCGATGATTATGAAACTTCCGAGATGAATTCTTTTAAAGGAAAGATGATAACTGCAAAATTCACCACAGACCTTGAACTGATGAAAAAATCCTCGGGTGCCAAATTGGGATTCATAAAAATATCCGGAACCGGCGTTGGTAAGGATAAAAAAGAAGCAGTTGAAAAGGCGCTTCGAAGCGTTAATATCAAAACCGAAGACGTTCTGAATTTAATATCCAATTTATAGTTTGATCGCGGGGAACAGTTCAACAGGATTGTTTCCCGCTCATTGTTTACTCACTTGTTTTTGCGTCTGCTCGTTTCAATTTGTCGAATCACGTTGAATATTTTCCAATCACTTATAAATTTTCATTTAAAACAGGCAAGAACTCATTTAATAATTTTGCGTTGTTCGAAATTGGTTCATAAAAACGCTTGTGAGGCTGATAAAAATTATCGGTTTTGAAATTTGTGATTGAATAAAAAAGCCAGCTGATGTATTTCATCACCAGCCGGCAGTAGGAGTGACATTACTCAAGATAAGAATATCTTTTATTTCAGAAGCATCATCTTCATAGTTTTTACAATGTCTTTTGATACTAATTGGTAAAAATAAACGCCGCTGGAAACGATATTGCCGTTCATGTCTTTACCGTTCCAGGTGATATCGTAGTTGCCGGCAGCTATTTCCTGATTATTAAGTAATCTTGCAACTTCCTGACCGAGAGCATTATATACTATCAAAGAAACAACAGAGTTTTGAGGAATTGAATAAGCAATCTTTGTTGTCGGATTGAACGGATTGGGATAGTTTTGTGCAAGTTTGTAATTAGTTAGCAGTCCATTATTGTTATCTTCGAGTCCGACCGAGCCACCCGTTGCCCATGATTCTTTAAGCTCAGGATACCAGTTCAAGTCACCAACCGGGAAACCTCTTTGAGCGCCGGTATATGCAGCAACTGTGTTAGGATAAGTACAATCAAGAGTATCAGTGAAATAGTCATATGGACGACGATCGTAGTCAAACTCACGGGCGAAATTTGTCGTACCTTTGGTTTTATTTCCACCGTTAGGTGAACGATACCACTCATTGAATTTATTCATCAAGGCAGGAATATTTGCCAACTGAATACTTTCCTTTACGAATGCAGTAGCAGCAGCAGAACCGAGTTTTGATTTTATGTGATCTGTTAACGGATCACCTTCACCCGTTACACCTGCAGCGGCATGCCTGTCAAAAAAAGCTTGTCCGGAATCTGAAATACTATAATAATTACCGCTTACGACATATTCTGTCGAGTCATTGGGAACAGATGATATCCAGGTCATTTTAGCAAAACCATATTCGTCAAATTCAGCGCATTCATCAAATTCAGCCTGGCGAACATAGTCTGTATCATTGCCGAGGGAGAAAGGATCAATCCAGAGATTATCAGTAATTTCCATTTTCTCGCCAACCCAGCCAAGTGCTAATGTGCCGTGATAAGACATACCATTGATGATGGTGTTGTGATCAAACTGCATATAATTTAAAGCGGCTGTACTTGATCTGTGGCGAATTATTCTGTCCTGGAAATTAACAATCGTATTGTTCTGCATAATTAATGTATCACAGGAAACGTTTCTTAAATCGATTATTTTGCCAGCTCCTAAATTTGATTGAGGCAACTGACCTGCGTTAGCAAAAACATTATTTGTCATAACGATTTTGCGACAATAACTGTTTGTGCGAAGGAATTGACCTCTTTGTTGAGTCATTAAACAACCATCGATTACAACATCGAAACCGTTAGCGTTGGTTTGAATAGCTCCGCCGGGAATATCTGATATATCATCCGGCTCAATATAACCAACATAAACAATGTTTTTCAGGTAGACACTACCGGAGTGGTTTATGAAATTAGGATTTTGATTCCCGGTTAATTTGTCCATCCAAATTATGGGTCTTGGACCACTACCTTCTTCTGCAACGATTCTTAAAGTCCAGTCGGTATTTGTTATGGGGCTATTTACAACATAGAACGCTCCACGCTGAAGAACATATATTCTGTCAGCTGGTCTAAGAGAGTCTGCAGCAATTGCTGCGTTAAGTGATATACCACTGTTATAACTGTCCGGAACCACAAGTTCAGCCCCCTGAGCAAAAATATCTCCAGATAAAAGAATGAAGAAAGTAAAAACTAAAAAAAGATTTGTAACTCTACTCATGTTTGACTCCTGATTTAGTTAATAAAGATGCATGTTGGTAAATTTTCATAATTTATCAATCCTATAGATTTATTCTTATTCCCAGATCACCTGTAAGTCCATAACTTTCACTGGCACGTAATAAATCCCAATTAAGAATTCTATTCAGAGTTGATCGTTGATCATTTATATTGGTGAGATTATTTATATTCAGCATAATGGACATATAATCATTAATAACTTGTTTCAAGGCTAAGTCAACTCTGAAGTATTCATCAATGACTCCATCACTCTGTCCATCATCGGAGAATGTATTGTTTTGTCTTCCCTGATAGAACAGAGAGACTCTTCCTGAAAAACCTTTATAGTCATATCCAATTGAAACATTACCAAAAAATTCTGGCTGACCAGATAATTTTTGTTTTTGTTCTTCAAGCACTGTAGTGCGATCAACTCTCTTAAATGGAGGTCTTGGAATAGCAACAGTATCATATCTGAAAAAAGAAGTTGGAACATATGTTTCGGAACGAACAATAGAAAAGTTGTAGCTGACAATCAGATTCTTTAAAAATCCCGGAAGCATCAGGAGATTTGCCTGATGTTCAATTTCAAAACCCCATACCTTTGTTGGTTTGTCAGAATTGTAAGGATACGTTAAATCATAAGGTCCATCAATCGGATTCGTATACTTGATTCCGAGTTTATCCCAAATTGGGCTGCCTTTTTCAAAATTAACCGCATTAATGAGTTGATACATATTATCAACATCTTTATAGAAAGCTGAAATGGTGAATAAGCCAATACTGTTTGAATAAAATGAAGTATTAATTTCATAATTCCAGGCAACGGCTGCCTTTAGATTCGGATTACCCAAAGTTATGCCCGAGTTTCCAAAAAATGTTGATTGATATCTTGCCACGAAATTTTCGAGACGATAATTAAAATCCGGTCTAGCCAGAGCTTTATATGCGGCTAAACGAACACTCATCCATTCTGTTGGTTTGATAACAAGCTGAAAATTCGGCAACCAGACAGTTTCTGTGTGGGCGGCAGTTGTATCCCTAAGTACACCAACCAATTCGGGAAATCCTGACAACGTTCCTTTTGAGTACTTTGATTTATAGAAATTGTCTTCACTTTCTACCCTGAGACCCGCGATAAAATTTATCGTTTGACTGAAACTCAGGTTATTCATCAAATAATAAGCTGAGATCCTTTCAGTGACATCATAATAAAGAGCATCTGTTTCTGTATTAGCATAATATTCGGGCGCCATTCCGTTTTGAGTACTTCCATTTTTATTGTTTTTCCAAAACCATCTTAAGTAATCACGGTCAAGCATAGGGTATAGTCTGAATTTTTTATCAACCATTCTCTCGTCGGCAAAGTTGGAGGATGGATCAGCAATAAAATTCCGGGTCCACAATAATGAACCGGTACGATAAAATTCGTCGTAAAAAAGTTTTCTTATTATTGTGCCGTCGTCTAACTTCTGAAATTCACGAGTTCCGGTTAAATAATAAGGCGCATAAACTTCACTTCTGGATCTGTATCTTTGCTTATACTTATACTTACCGCCGAATTTAAAGATGCCTGTAATTTTGTTAGAAAAAGAATACTCTTTCTGTATATTGATATTTATGCTTCTGTCTTTTTCTAAATTATCTTCCTTTCTGTAATACGCGCTATACATAAATCCGATATCGAAATTGTTGAAAGCATATTCAGCTAAAGCGTCAACTGGTCCATGTAAAAGAGATAGGGGAATATTCCTCATACCGGAAATTTGCTCGCCGGTATTTGGGTCGCTCGATGAGGGCTCCTGAAAATCTATATAATAATCGTATGGATATCCTGCTTTCGATTCAGCAATTGATAAACCCCAGTCTATTTCAAATCCGAGTATAAAATTTTCACCGGTTAGTGAACTATTAAAAGAAGAGATCTCCTGTTCACGATCCCTGGCAGAGTAAACAGGTAAATCACTGTTTCCATCTGTTCTGTATTGGCGAGCATATTCAATAAAATCTCTTGAGGTAATGTTATAAATATTGTTGAATTTAATACTTCCTCCATCCGGAGTATCGTAATCCAAAAGGAGACTTATGCCGTTTCGTTTTCTGATTTCGTCTGTAAATACTACATCAAAATAATTAAGCCGATAATCTCTTTCATTGCGTTCATTGAGCCATGTGTTTGTATTCCAACCGTACCGAAAATTTTCGCGGCTTCTGTCTCTCTGTTCAATATTTGCCGAAAGTTGAATGCCGAGTTTGTTCTCTAAAAATCGCTCACCATAACGAACAGCAAAATCGTATTGTCCAAAATTTTCTGTTAAATTATTATAAGCACCTTTTGCATCCAGTCTGATTAATCTTTCTCTCGGCGCTTTTCTTGTAACCAGATTCACGCTTCCTGCAATAGCATCAGCGTCCATATCGGAAGTAAGAGCCTTGAAGAGTTCAATACCGGCCAGGGAACCTTGTGAAATAGTACTTAAATCCACACCACGCGTATCAGCATCGGTAGAAGCAATCCTTACTCCGTCAACGGTGATACTTGAAAACCTGTCGCTGAGACCTCTTAAAACTACTCTGTTAGCTTCTCCTCCTGATCTTGTTAGTGATACTCCGGGTAATCGTCCGATTGCTTCAGCGGCGTTAGCGTCGGGTAACTCCTGTATTTTTTCCTCAGAGACAACACTAACAATTGTATTGGATGTTAATTGTTGGTTTATTGCCGCTACCTGGCCCTTTGCCTGAGCAGTAATTACCACAGTCTCGCTTAAAACAACATCCAGATTAAGCTCCACATCCAGCTGAAGTGTTTTGTTGTTCTCAATTGTGATGGATTCTTTTTTAGGAGAGTATCCTACATAAGATATAATTAGTGTGTAATTCCCCGCGGGTATTCCGCTTATACGGTAAACACCTTCAAAATCTGTAGCGGCTCCAAAACCGGTTCCCATAACATACACGTTGGCTCCGAACAAAGGTTCGGTTGTTAATGAATCGGTAACAGTTCCTTTCAATCCGCCCTGGGCGAAATCAGAGCTGCAAAAAATAAAAAGCAGAATACACGTTGTGAAAACCTTACTCAACTTGAAATACATATCAGACTCCTACTGTTTTGATGAAGATACAATTTTTAGGTTGTGTTCATCATGTCACAACCAGCATGTTGTAATATAATTGATGATTTCTGTATTTGTTTGTAACTATTGATGAAAATGAAGAGCGAGTTACAAATTTTTTCCCTATGGATAATCGCTAAAGTCATTGTTCCCTTTAACGATTACTTTATTGCTTACTTAAATTTGCGATTTTGTTTTTGAATGTCAAGTAAAAAATTTATTTAAGTTCTATGTTTTGTTATTTTGGGGAGTAAAAAATTTTTAACGAAATTAGATTGCCAGCAAAAATTTTATCTTGACAAAAAGGAAGATTTTTATGAAATTAAAGTTAACGATTAAGTAAAGCATTAAGTTATAGATAAAGTAAAGGGTACGTATTGGACTTTTCTTAATAATGCTTTGATGTGATTCACCAGGCGAAGCTGTATCTAAAACCATTTTCCAACTAATTAGAAATAGATTATGAAAAATTGTACTTTCAGAAATATGAAATCATTTATCAGCCTGTTAATTGCGTTGGTTTTTGTATCAACTATGATGGCATGTAACAAAACTATTGACGGAAGCGATTCGCTTTATATAGATAAAAATCTTCCATGGTCAATAAGACTTGCTGAATCGTTTGTTTTAAGACATCCTGGGTCAATAACTTATGATGAATATCATACCGACTCAAGATGGAATTATGAACAGGGAGTGATGCTTGAAGCACTTAGGCAGGTGTATCTCTTATCAGGTGAAAAAAAATATTTTCGGTTCATTAAGGAAAATATTGATCACTATGTTACAGACGAAGGGAAAATTAAAACCTATCCATATAAAGATTTTAACCTGGATCATATCAACGCAGGTAAGCAGTTATTGTATTTGTACGAAGAAACCAAAAATGAAAAATACAAAATAGCTGCCGATACCCTCCGAAAGCAATTGCAATTCCAACCAAGAACAAACATCGGAGGATTTTTGCACAAGTTAAGATATCCTTACCAGATGTGGCTTGACGGAATTTACATGGCTTCACCATTTTATGCAAAATACATTTATATGTTCGAAGAGCAAAAAAACTATAGCGATGTCATCCATCAAATTATTACAGTGTTTGAAAAAACCCGCGATGAGAAAACAGGGTTACTTTATCATGCATGGAATGAGAATAAAAAACAAAAATGGGCTCATCCTGAAACGGGACAATCGCCGCATTTTTGGGGAAGATCAATTGGTTGGTATCTTATGGCTCTTGTTGATGTGTTGGATTATTTACCTGAATCAGAGCCTGGCAGAGAGAAAATAATTTCCATACTTAATAGTGTGAGTGAAGCAATTTTGAATGTGCGCGATGAAGAAACCGGTTTGTGGTATCAGATTCTGGATCAGGGCGGACGAACCGGAAATTATCTTGAAGCATCATGCGCAACAATGTTTACTTATGCCTTTGCCAAAGGTGCGAATAAAGGATATCTTGACAAAAAATTTCTCGATGTTGCAAAGGATTCTTTTTATAAAATAATTAAACACCACACATCAATTAACGAAAATGGATTCATAGATCTTTATCATACATGCCGTGGCGCCGGATTGGGCGGAGACCCTTACAGAGACGGCTCATTTGAATACTACATTAGTGAACCGCAACGAACGAATGACTTTAAAGGCTATGGTCCGCTAATCTACAGCGCGGTGGAACTTGAAAAAGCAAATTTATTATAATCGATATTCACGAATAAATGTTATCTTTGAATCACAAAAAAAATAGTTTGGGGAAACAATGGGTAATCGCCCAATTACGTTAAGTGATATCGCAAAGAAATTAAATTTTTCTACTGTGACTATCTCAAAAGCTTTGCGCGACCATCCTGATATTTCTCCGCAAACTACAAAGCTGATTAAATCTGTTGCTGAAGAGATGGGTTATACGCCAAATCTGATGGCTCGTAATCTTTCGGCTAGAAGATCGAATACTATCGGAGTTGTTGTTCCTAAAATTGCTCATTTCTTCTTTGGAGCGATAATTGAGTCAATCTATAAAGTGGCGTTTAATCATAATTACGAAATTATTCTTATGGTATCACAGGAAAACGCTGAGATTGAAAGGAAGCATATTCACACTTTAATGGCGATGAAAGTTGACGGAATCATTATCTCAATTACCCAGGAAACAAAAAATTATGAGATTTTTGACCTAGTGAAAAGACGTGGAACTCCCATTGTTTTTATGGATAGAATTCCAGAACTGGAAGATATTAACCTGGTCCGCGTTTGCGATCGCGAAGGTGCGTTCAGAGCCGTTGAACACGCTATCAATCTCGGTTACAAAAACATCGCTCATTTTGCAGGTTACCAGGATATTAACATCGGCAGACAACGAATGCTCGGATTCAGAGAAGCAATGGCAAAATATAATGTGCCGATTCGTGAAGACTGGGTTTTAAGCGGCGGGTTCGGTGATAAGCACGGCTACGATTCACTCATGAAATTATACAGAGAAAATAATTTACCCGATCTAGTCTTTTGTGTTACATACCCCGTGGCTCTTGGCGTTTATACGGCAACACGCGAAGTAGGATTAAGAATCCCCGAAGATGTTGATTTAATTTGTTTCGGAAATGCCAAAGTACAAAATTACCTTAATCCTCCTCTGAGTTGTATTGATCAACCTACGGACGAAATCGCTGAAAAATCCATGGATATAATGATTGATAATATTAACCATCCCGAAGATTTTGTTAAACGTCAGGAAATTATTCAGACAGAATTACTCCTCAGGGGAACCTGTAAAACCCTGAACAAACCTCAGTGAAAATATAGTACATGATTTATTGATGTTATCCCTATCTTTGCGTATTCGAATTCAATTTATTCTTAATAAAGCAAGGGGAGAATTTTTGTAATGCAGAAAAGTTTTCTGAATGAAGATCGTTTTTTTGATTCCGATCCGGTCAGACGTAAAGTGGCCTGTGAGCTGTATGAAGGGATTAAAAAAAATCCGATTATAAGTCCTCATGGACATGTAGACCCTAACATTTTTGTAAACAATAAACCTTTTCCGAATCCGAAAGAATTATTTATTTCGCCTGATCATTATGTTTTCAGGATGTTGTATTCCCAGGGTATCTCACTTGAATCGTTGGATATCCCTGATAAGAACGGAAAAACACTCGGAGCTGATCCAAAAAAAATCTGGCAGATTTTCGGAGATTATTATTTTCTGTTTGCGGGAACTCCATCTGGTGCGTGGTTAGATTATGAATTTTCAGAAGTGTTCGGGATTAAAGAAAAACTGAACGGTAAAAATGCCGGGAAAATTTTTGATGAGATTAATGAGAAATTACAATCACCGGAATTTTTACCAAGGGCTCTTTTTGAAAGATTTAACATAGAAGTTTTATCCACAACCGATGCGGCAACCGATACGCTTGAACAACATACGAAAATAAAAGCCAGCGGATGGAAAGGAAGAATTGTTCCCGCGTTCAGACCTGATAATGTTACTGATCTTTCCGTACCATCATGGCGGGAAAATATTAAAAAACTAAGTGAACTGGTGCAATTTGAAATTACTTCCTACAAAAAATTCATTGAAGCAATTGAAAAAAGACGTGAGTTTTTCAAATCGGTCGGAGCAACATCAACTGATCACGGAGTAGTATCTCCTTATACTCATGAACTGAGCGAAACCGAAACCGAAGCGATTTTTTCAAGAGCGCTGAAAGGAAATTTAGAAAAAGACGATGCCTTTAAATTTACCGCTCACATGCTTATGGAACTCGCACGAATGAGTACTGAAGACGGACTTGTCATGCAAATACATCCGGGTTCTTTCAGAAACCACAACAAAATAATATTAGAAAAATATGGTCCTGATAAAGGTTGTGATATTCCGGTTCAGACAGAGTATACTGAGAATCTGCGCGAACTGTTAAACAAATACGGAAATAATAATAATTTTACAGTAATTGTTTTTACACTTGACGAATCAACTTACTCACGGGAACTCGCTCCTCTTGCCGGTCACTATCCCGCTATGAAACTAGGACCATCTTGGTGGTTTCATGACAGCATTCAGGGCATGACGCGTTTCAGAGAAATGGTAACTGAAACAGCAGGTTTTTATAACACAGTCGGTTTTAACGATGATACCCGTGCATTCGTATCGATACCGGCGCGTCATGATTTATCGCGTCGTGTCGACAGTAATTTTCTTGCCGGATTAGTTTCAAAGCATATTATTTCATTAGATGAAGCAAAAAACATTTCACAGGATTTATCATACAACCTCGTTAAACGTGCCTATAAATTATAGGCACAACTTTTTCTTTCCACTAAAATAATTAATAAGGTGAATAAGATGTTTATTGACAATCTCAAGTCGATTGGGGTTGAGAATCGTAATGGTCATAACGACCTAATAAAAATTATGGATCCGATTCTTAACGAAATTTATCTATACCCTAACTCAATAAATGAAAAAGACGGAACTCATTTTTTTATTGCTAAAAAGGAAAATGAGAAGTTCCTTTTCATAATTACAGATACTAACGAAAAAAAATATATCAATCAGTTTGATGGAGAAATTCTTAAAACCGACAGACTTATTATCAAAAAATGCAGACTCAGTAATAAGAATGCCGAAGAGCTTCAGAAATGTTTCACTTTTACTAAACCTGTTAAACTAGGACTTACCAACTCGTTCGGTTTCGGCGACCGGTTAGGATTAGCTAATGCCGGTCACATTCGCGCTCTTGGTAAAAGTAATTTTAAACCTGTTCTTGCCCAGCAATCCATCAGAGAATTAACAAGAACAAAAAGAATTCCGGCAGATGTATTGTCGGCGGCTGTGTGGGCTGTTTTTCAGGAGGGTTTTAAAACCGGTTTCGGAGCCGACGCGGATCATCTCAAAACGACAAAAGATATTGATTTGCTGATTAGTAACGGATTCACAATGTTCACTTTTGACCCTGGAGATCATGTTAACAATGAAGCGGACAAATTGAACATCACAGACCTGAAACGGGTGGCAAGTGAAATTCCATGGAAAGAGTTAAATGATTCTCTCGAAAATCTTCGCGAAAGATACGTTGGAATTACAATCGACCTGAAAGATGATTTTATTATCGCTCCGAAAGAAAAAGATATTCTTAGAGCTGTTGTTAAATACGGAAGGGCAATCAATCACATTTTCAAAATGTCGAGTCATCTTGTGGATAATTATTCGAGTCGTCCTTTCGAAATTGAAGTCTCAGTTGATGAAACCGAGTCGGTAACAACTCCCTTCGAACATTACTTTATCGTATCAGAACTAAAAAGACTGGGTGTAAACTTCATCAGTCTGGCCCCACGATTTATAGGTGATTTCGAAAAAGGAATAGACTACAAAGGCGATATTGAGTTATTTAAAAAAGAGTATCTGAAGCATGCTAAAATCGCCGAACATTTTGGTTCATACAAAATCAGTTTACATTCGGGAAGTGATAAGTTCGGGGTTTATGCTGCTATCGGCTCTCTTAAAAGAGGATTTACACATGTTAAAACCGCGGGAACTTCTTATCTTGAAGCATTAAAAGTTATTGCCACTGTTGATAAAAAAACGTTCAGAGAAATTCTTGATTTTGCCTGCGGCGAATTTGACGAGGAAAAAGCCTCTTACCATGTTTCGGCTGATGCGAAAAATGTTAAACCCGCGGCAATGTATTCAGATGACGAACTGGTTAAATTATTCGAACAAACAGATGTAAGACAGGTTCTTCACGTAACCTTCGGTAAAATTCTTACAACAAAGATTAATGATAGCGAATATCTTTTTAGAGATAAAATCTTTAATTGCCTTAAAGCAAATGAAGAAATCCACTACTCCTATTTATTTGATCATTTCAGAAAACATATTTCACCTTTCGAAAAGTAATTATCAAGTTTATTCTAAATAAAACAGACATGTCTTGAGTCCGGGTTTACCATGAAATTTATTTACATGTTTTTTCTCATTCTCTCTCCTTTATATGTAGTAACAATAATAAGTCAAATCCCGGCTTTCCCTGGTGCGGAAGGATTCGGAAAATTCACAAGCGGAGGCCGGGGTGGACTTGTTATTGAGGTTACAAATCTGAATGATTCAGGACCTGGAAGTCTTAGAGCTGCTATTGAAACAACCGGAACGCGGACTGTTGTTTTCAGGATTTCGGGAAACATTAAACTACAATCCACGGTCAGAATCTCAAAAGGAAATCTTACAATAGCGGGACAAACCGCTCCCGGTGATGGAATTTGTATTCAGGATTATCCTGTGGTAATCAGCGATAACACCGAAAATGTTATTGTGCGTTATCTTCGTTTCAGAATGGGTGATGTTAATCGTCAGGAACAGGATTCGTTTTGGGGAAGAAATTGTAAAAATATTATTATCGATCACTGTTCCGTAAGCTGGAGTATTGATGAGTGCTCAAGTTTTTACGATAACGAAAATTTTACCATGCAATGGTGTATTATATCTGAAAGTCTTTATCATTCCTATCATTCAAAAGGAGATCATGGCTACGGAGGAATCTGGGGTGGAATGGGCGCGACGTTTCATCATAATTTACTCGCGCATCACTCAAGCAGAAATCCGAGATTTCAGGGAAGCAGAAATAACAGCACGCCGGAAAATGAACTTGTGGATTGTGTAAATAATGTAATTTATAACTGGGGATCAAATTCTGCTTATGGCGGTGAGAATGGCACTCAGTACATGAGAAATAATTATTTCAAGTCAGGACCCGCGACAAACTCAGGCGTACGTTCAAGAATTGTTGAACCATATGACACGGCGGGATTTTGGTTCATTGACGGAAATTTTGCAGAAGGTAACTCATCAGTGACAAATGATAATTGGGCGGGCGTTCAGGGAGATTACTCGAATTATCAGAAAACCAAAAAAATATTTTCAGCTACAAGGCAAAGTGAAATTTCTCTTCAGTCAGCGCCGGATGCCTTCGAATCCGTTTTAGAAAATGCCGGTGCGAATTTTCCTAAACGTGATTCAGTTGATGAGAGAATTATTGAAGAAACCCTTACAGGCACAGCAACTTATGGCGGTTACTGGGGAAGTCAAAAAGGAATCATCGATTCACAAAATTCAGTCGGCGGCTGGCCTTTTCTGACAACGGGAATTCTTCCCACCGATACCGACAGAGATGGTATACCGGATTCCTGGGAAATAAATAATGGTCTGAATCCTTCGGACCCCGAGGATCGAAATAACACTAACCCTTACGGTTACACTATGCTCGAAGTATATTTGAATGACATTATTATCAGCGGACCAACCTCAATAGACGGCAACAGAAACCTTCCGGCAAATTTTTCACTCGCGCAAAATTATCCCAACCCTTTTAATCCCGTTACGATAATTCAATTTAATCTCCCGCTTCAGTCAGATGAAAATTCTCTGTTTCATGTGATTATTAATGTTTACGATATTCTTGGAAGAAGAATTCAGACATTGCTCAGCGATTTTAGAACAGGCGGGAATCACGAAATAATTTTCGACGGTTCGGATATTAGTTCCGGAGTTTATTTTTATGAGATCATTGCTCAAAATGATTTCACAAAAACAACTTTCCGCGACACCCGCAAAATGATTCTTCTGAGATGAAAAAAATATCGTTCCCCAACAAATTTCTTAATAACTTTTTTGCCATATTCGAAGGTGACAAAATAAGTTAATTCAAAGAAATCGGGTTTTTGCCCGAGCTCGGAATTTTTAAATACTTTTTTCAAAATGAACATAAATTTCTTAATAAAATATTTTCTCTTAAGTTTTTTTGCTGTTGGAAGTACGGTCGGGCAATCCGGAGATGCTAATGAAAATTTTGTCTGGTCCCCCGATAATCTTGATGGCACATACACCAATCCGGTTATTTTTGCTGATTATTCGGACCCGGATGTTATCAGAGTTGAAGACGATTTTTACATGGTCTCATCCAGTTTTTCTAATTTTCCGGGTCTGCCTGTTCTCCATTCGAAAGATTTAGTGAATTGGAAAATTATCAGTCACGCGGCGCAAAACTATCCTTTCAAAGAATTCAGTGAACCTTTACACGGTAACGGAATTTGGTCTCCGAGTCTTAGATATCATGAAGGTTATTATTGGATATTTTTCGGAGACCCCGATAACGGCATTCTTATGACAAAATCAAAAAATCCTGCCGGACCCTGGGAGCCACTGCATATAGTTGAAGCGGCAAAAGGTTGGATTGATCCTTGCCCGTTTTGGGATGAAGATGGTCAGGCTTATCTTGTTCATGCCTGGGCAAAAAGCAGAGTGGGATTTAACGGAATTCTCACCCTAAACAGGATGTCGCCCGATGGCAAAAAATTACTCGACGAAGGCTTGCTTATTTTTGACGGACAAAATAATCATCCGACAATTGAAGGTCCGAAACTTTACAAACGAAACGGGTATTATTACATTTTCGCTCCTGCAGGCGGGGTTAAAACAGGCTGGCAAACAGTTATTCGTTCCAAAAATATTTATGGTCCTTACGAAGATAAAATTGTTTTGGAACAGGGAAGCACGAATATCAATGGTCCTCACCAGGGAGCTCTTCTTGAATTGGAATCGGGGGAATCATGGTTTATTCATTTTCAGGATAGAGGCGCTTACGGAAGAGTTACTCATCTGAACCCTGTGAAATGGACTGAGAATTGGCCGACAATCGGCATCGATCTTGATGGAAACGGAATCGGAGAACCGGTTCATGTTTTCAGAAAGCCCAATGTTGGAAAATCATTTTCCATAATAACACCTCAGACTTCAACTGAATTTGATAAACAGAAATTAGGATTACAATGGCAGTGGGAAGCCTTGTCTGATGAAAATTGGTTTTCATTAAAAGATAAACCCGGATTTCTTCGTTTGCGATGTATGGAAAAACCGGAAAATTTTCTTACTCTGCGTAATCTTCCGAATGTGCTCAGTCAAAAATTTCCGGGTCCTGAATTTTCCACTGTGACTAAACTAAATTTTTCATTGAAAGAAATTGGTGAATCTTTCGGACTTGTTGTTCTTGGCTCCGATTATTCCTGTCTGGAAATAACCTTTGAAAATGAAGGAGCTGTTCTTCGAAGAAAAACATATCGTGAGAAAGACAAAAAAGAAATATCAGGTAAAGGAATATCACTTGAGCAGAATAGTGTTTATCTGAAATTATATGTTCGCGAAGGCGCTGTTTGTTCTTTCGCGTATAGTCTTGACGGAAATAAGTATCAAGTAATAGGAAAAGAATTTTACGCACAGCCCGGCAGATGGGTCGGCGCAAAAATTGGTTTATATGCCTTCTCGGAAAAAAACAGCAAAGGTTTTGTGGATGTAGATTACATCCGTTTCGGTAAATAATTAATCTCACCCAAAAATATTCAGAGACATTTCATGGAGAAAAACAAAAAGCTTTTGTCAGGCATCTCGTTATTTTTCATCTTAATTCTTTCCTTTAATTTTATGCCTGATCCCGTTCCTGTTGTTTATTTGATAGGTGATTCTACCATGGCGGATAAACAGCTTACGGATAATCCCGAAAGAGGCTGGGGGCAACTGTTCCCGTATTTTTTTAAGGATGTACTGAAAATAGAAAATCATGCTGTTAACGGAAGAAGTACAAAAAGTTTTCTTGCCGAGGGTAGATGGCAGATTATTCGCGATCAGCTAAATGCAGGTGATTTTGTATTTATCCAGTTCGGACATAACGACGCAAAAGAAAGCGACTCAAATCGTTACGCGCCGGCTCATACTTTGTATAAAAATAACCTTATCAAATTTGTGAAAGAAACCCGTGAGAAAGGCGCGGTTCCCGTATTACTTACACCGGTGATGAGAAGAAGATTCGATGACAAAGGAAAATTTTATGATGTTCATGGAGATTATCCTTCGGTTGTAAAAGAAGTTTCGGAAGAACACGATGTTTATTTGATTGACCTTCATGAGAAAAGCCGTGCTTTGATTGTTGAACACGGTGAAGAAAAATCAAAAGAATTGTTTCTGCATATTTCTCCCGGTGAATACTACTCTTTACCGGAAGGAAAAAAAGATGACACGCATTTTTCGATCAAAGGAGCTTATCTAATAGCGAAACTCGTTTTTGATGGCGTTAAGGAAAATAAACTATCGATTCTTCAATGGACAGATGATAAGTCTGGAGTTGGTTTGCTCAACGGGAAAAATATTTTTGGCGTAGTAAATGATGATACATCCCGCGGTGAAATAAATGTTTTTGAAATTGAGATGCCGGTTTTCCAAAATAAAGATTATAACGTAATTGACTTCGGGGCAATTGGTGACGGAATTACATTAAATACAAATGCAATTAATAATACCGTAAGAACCTGTGCCGAAGCGGGTGGTGGAAAAGTTATTATTCCCAAAGGTATTTGGCTGACCGGACCGATTACTCTAATGAGTAATGTTAATCTTTATGTCTCAAACGGTGCGCATCTTCAGTTCATAAAAAACTTTGATCATTATCCGCTTGTTGAATCAGACTGGGAAGGGACAAAACAATGGAGATGTCAATCGCCGATCAGCGGAAGGAATCTGAAAAATGTTGCCATCACCGGCGGAGGAATTATTGATGGCGGTGGTGATATTTGGCGTTACGTTAAGAAATCGAAACTGACAAACAGTGATTGGAAAAAACTTGTTGCATCAGGAGGAATTCTAAACGAGAAGGAAGACGAGTGGTGGCCATCCGAACAAACACTTGAAGGATCGAAATATCTTGGCAAATTTCAGGATCCGAAATTTTCAATGCCGTATGAAGAAGCCCTGAAAATAAAAAATTATTTCCGTCCCGTTCTGCTTAGCCTGACTGCCTGCGAAAATGTTTTGCTCGACGGACCAACTTTCCAAAATTCGGCCGCATGGAATTTACATCCCCTTGAATGTAAGGGATTAATTGTTCGTAATATTACGGTAAAGAATCCCTGGTATTCTCAGAATGGTGACGGGATTGATATTGAAGCCTGCGACAGGGTCGTACTTTACAATAGTAGTTTTGATGTTGGCGATGATGCCGTGTGTATAAAATCCGGCAGAGATGAACATGGGCGCGAACGAGGATTGGCAACTCAAAACCTCGTGATAAAAGATATTATCGTTTACCACGGTCACGGTGGATTTACAATCGGAAGTGAAATGTCAGGCGGAGCGAATAACATACGTGTTTCAAATTGTAATTTTATCGGAACTGATGTCGGACTTCGTTTCAAAAGTAAACGTGGACGTGGCGGAATTGTTGAAAATATTTTTATCGACAATATTTTTATGCAGAATATTCCGACTCAGGCAATTAGTCTGAATATGTTTTATGAAGGGAAAAGTCCCCTTGACGCATTCTCTGAAAACCATAATCCGAATAATGAAACAGAAGAACCTGTTGATGAAGGAACGCCGATATTCAGAAAAATATTTATGGAAAATATTTTTTGCGACAGAGCTGAAGACGCTTTGTTTATTCAGGGTTTACCCGAAAAAAACATTGCCGAGATTTATCTTAGGAATAGTGTATTCAAATCAAAGAGAGCTGTTATGATTTCTGAAGGTGAAGAAATTAAAATTGCACATGTAAAATTCATAGTAGATGAAGCTCCGCTTGTGAATGTCTCGCAAAGTAAAAATATATTTTTGGAACACATTAAATTTTCCGGAATCGATACTTTCTTAAAATTAAGAGGAAGTAAGAGCGAAAATGTTGTAGTGAAATGCAGTGAAGTTAATGAAAAAATGATTCACTATAACTCGGGTGCGAAAAAAGATGCTGTGCAAATTATTGAAGCAGGGAATCAATGTTACAAAAAGTGCGGCGATTAAACCGGGTGAAACAGAATTGATTAGATTTATCAAAACAAGTTATCTGCTTCCGTTTATTTTATTAGTAAATTGTATTCCAGGAGTCATATACTGTCAATCTGAAAAGTCGGAAAAAGAATATCAGAAAATCGGTGTTAAAAATAACTTGCCGGTTTTTCTTAACGATGTAAAACAAAGATTGACTTTTCCCGCATCCTGGCTTTCGGGGAATTTTTCAAATTTTGAGGAATGGAAAACCGAAGCGAGGAAAATTGTATTTTCATCATTTCTCGCGAAACCGCCCGATGCTCCTTTCGAGTCTGTTATTATTGCCTCTGAAGATCGTGGAAGTTACACGGCTAATAAAGTAGTTCTGAATATTACGGGTGATAGCAGAGTTCTTTGTTATCTATTAATTCCAAAAGGTGAAGGTCCGTTTCCCGCAGTTTTATTGCTCCATGATCACGGCGCAAAATTCGATATCGGAAAAGAAAAAGTTATTCGTCCGTTTGATGTAAGTGAAGAAATTATGAAGTCGGCCAATGAATGGGTGAACGTTTTATATGGTGGAAAATTTATTGGTGATGAACTTGCTTCAAGAGGCTATGTTTGTTTTGTCACGGATGCACTAAACTGGGGTGACCGTGGCGGCGCTGGTTACGAAGGTCAGCAGGCGCTCGCTTCGAATTTATTGAATTTGGGAATGTCATATGCCGGGCTTATTGTATACGAGGATATTAATGCTGCAAAATTTCTTACCTCACTTCCCCAAGTTGATTCAAAAAAAATTGCGGCTGTGGGTTTATCAATGGGTTCGTTTAGAGCTTGGCAGGTAGCAGCAATGTCTGATGATATCACTGCGGCATTGGCAATATGTTCGATTTCAACGACCGATGGTGTAATGACTGAAGGAAATAATAAAACCCGCGGACAGTCTTCGTTCACTATGACTCATCCGGGACTGGTAAATTTTCTTGATTATCCTGATGTCGCATCAATTGCCTGTCCGAAGCCGATGTTAATTTACAATGGTGAAAACGATAAATTATTTCCGGTTGAAGATGTGCAGAAAATTTATGCGAAAAT
>CAZEXO010000048.1:0-20925 GCA_964516545.1 uncultured Melioribacteraceae bacterium | reverse complement strand
ACGCCGCTAAATCCGGAGATATAGCGAAGAGAGGAATTATTATTTCGGTATTCTTATGGCTATTATTTGATTTCCTCACAACCACAACCGGTTTATATTCACGCGCCATAATTCCTGATCTTGAAAATCCCGTGTTATCTTTTCCCATGCTTGCTGAAAGAATTCTCGGACCGGGATTAAAAGGATTATTTTATGCGGCGCTTTTTGCAACTATTTTATCAACTCTAAACAGTTTCCTTTTTATAAGCGCGACAACGTTCAGTAATGATCTGGTTAAGAAAATATTTCCCCGGATAGTAAAAAATGATATTACAAAATTTACACGGATAGGATTATTTATTACAGCAATCATTTCAATAATATTCGCTTACTATGCACAGTCGGTTATTTCTCTTTGGTATACGATTGGAAGTATATGTATTCCTGGGATTATTTTCGTCGTCATCAGTTCATACTATGACAGATTCAGATTAAGACGGAACTACACAATTACACAGGTGTTATCTGCAACCGCAGTAAGTTTTGCGTGGTGGTTAGTAAGAGATGAGTTTATTGAATTGGAGATTATCGGAGAAATTGAACCAATGATTCTTGGAATAACCGCTGCCGCAGTAATTCAGATTTTCGGAAAAAAAGAAAGGGCTCATGCAAGCCCTTAGCGATAAAATTAATTATGGTAATAAAACGGCGCAGGAAATTACAGTCGTCCATAGTCCGTCTTTATGACCTTCTGCTGATTTTGTAACGTTAAACGTGTTTACAATTTGCCCGGACATTTTGAAAACTTGTTCTCTTTCATTCCAGGCTTTATCAGGATTAAACTCAATACCTAAAGTTGTTGCCAGCATTGATGCAGCCAAGTCCTCAGCGTAATCGCCTGCAACTTTTTCTTTTTCACCAAAAGGATGATGTTCAGACAAATAACCATACATAGAAGGATCTGCCGGGAGAGCAACTCCGATTGAAGACGCGATTAATCGATTCGGCTCATTTGTTGAATTACGAGCCATTACACAATGTATAATCTGACCGGGTTTTAATTCTTTAAGTCCCTGATTCAGAGGAACCCGTTTGCATCCAACCGGATAAATACTGCTAACAGTTACAAGATTATACTTTTCGATATGTGCGTCTCTCAAAGCGGCTTCAAAAGCTGCAAGATATTCTTTGTGTCTACCGACACCCTTCGTAAAAAATATTTTGTTAGGTACGTACAATTCCTTTGTCTCCTTGATCTAATTGATTAATAGTTTGATAAACTTCCTTTTACCGACTTTTAAAACCTTCTCGGTATTGAAATGAACCATAAAATTAATATCAGTAATTTTTTCGCCATCCAAAGTTACTCCGCCCTGAGTTACTAACCTGCGGGCTTCGGCTTTTGAAGGAGCGAATTTTATTTCCACAATCAAATCTAATAAATTACTTTCTTTATTTGACGGTGAATATTCCGGTATGTCATCAGGAACGCCTTTGTTAACAAAAATAGTATCGAATTCTTTCTCGGCTTCAACAGCAGCTTCTTCTGAATGATACATAACAACAAGTTTTCTGGCTAAAGCTCGTTTTAAGTCTCGAGGATTTACTTCCGGATTTTCCAGATCGGTTTTTATTTTTTGAAGTTCGTCATTACTAATATCAGTAGTCAGTTGATAATACGTGAAAATCTGCTCATCAGAAATTCTCAGAGTTTTCCCGAAAATTTCTTTTGCAGGTTCATCAATACCGATATAGTTATCATACGATTTGCTCATTTTTTCAACGCCATCTGTTCCAACAAGAAGAGGCATTGTTAAAATAACCTGAGCTTCTTTCCCAAATTCGCGTTGAATATCTCTTCCGACAAGTAAATTAAACTTCTGATCTGTTCCGCCAAGCTCAACATCACTATTTATCGCAACAGAATCCATCGCCTGAGCAAGAGGATATAATATTTCGTGCATGCTTATGGGGATGCCGTTTTTGAATCGTTTTGTGAAATCATCGCGTTCGAGCATACGGGCTACGGTATATTTTGAGGAAAGTTTTATAACATCTTCAAAAGTCATTTTCCCCAGCCAATCTGAATTGTAGACTATTTTTGTGGTTTTTTGATTCAGAATTTTCGATGCCTGATCTATATATGATTTTGCATTTTCTCTGGCTTCGTCAAATGTCAACGGCGGACGAGTTGTATTTCTGCCGGAAGGATCGCCGATCATTCCCGTGAAATCTCCGATTAACAAAATGGCGGTGTGTCCGAGTTGCTGGAATTGAGAGAGCTTTCTCAAAACAACAGAATGACCAAGATGTAGATCAGGTCTTGTAGGGTCACATCCTAATTTTATGTTGAGCGGTTTATTTTCCTTGAGTGACTTTTCAATTTTTTTTACCAATTCTTCTTCGGGAATAATTTCAACAGTTCCGCGGCGTATCAGGTCCATTTGCTCATTCAGGGGAGGAAAGTTATATTTCTCGCTCAATTGTCATCTCCGTTTTATAGTTTGATCTTCCGCTCTAAATCTCTCTTCGCATCTTTTTTTGCTATATCCTCTCGCTTGTCATAAGATTTTTTACCCTTAGCCACGCCAAGTTCTACTTTAACCTTACCTTTCAAAAAATATAGCCGTAGCGGAATTAGTGTATTTCCTTTCTCCAGTGTTGCTCTTAACAGTTTTCTAATTTCAGATTTATTGAGTAATAATTTTCTCTCTCTCAGGGGTTCGTGATTATTAATATTTCCGAAATCATAAACTCCGATATGAGTATTTACAAGCCAAACCTCACCGTTTTTTATTACTGCATAACTATCAATAAGATTCGCTTTATTTTGACGGAGAGCTTTTACCTCAGTTCCGAGAAGAGATATGCCCGCCTCGTAGGTTTGTGAAATAAAATAGTCGTGTCTTGCTTTACGATTGACGGTTATATTTTTCTCTTCTTCAGTCTCTGTCATCAAATTTAAAAAATTTTGAAAACGAATTTATTCCTATTGTTACTGAAATGCAACGATTCACTTAAATAATTAACTAATCAATTAATTTTAATCTGAAAAATAACTAAGTTTACACTCGTCAAACTAAACTTTTCTTTCAAAAAAATATTTCTGACTATGCCCGAAAAACACTATTTCGAACAGATAGAGTATACCGAAACTTACCTGATACCTTATTTCAGTAAACATATAAAGTCATTCCGGAATTTAAACATACTCGAGATCGGATGTGCCGAAGCCGGAACTCTTTCTATTCTGAAAAATCTTGGGCATAAAGTAACGGGTCTTGAGATTGATGAAACCCGCGCTAAGCTTGCTCTTGAAAAAAATCCCGACATGAACATTAAAGTCGGCGATATTTCATCATGTTATATTGTGGATAAAATTGCGGAAACATATGATCTAATCATCATGCGTGAAGTAATCGAACATATTCCGAATAAAGGAACAACATTTTATAACATTGACAGATTATTAAAAAACGGCGGTTATTTTTTCGTAACATTTCCCCCGAAATATTCACCGTTTGCCGGACATCAACAGGTTGGCAGATCATTCCTTAAAAAAACTCCGTACGTTCATTTGTTACCAGAATTAATTCTGAAGAAATTAACTTCAGTTTTTGGCGAAAGCAACGGTTTCGTTAATCATCTGAAGAAAAATTATTCAACAGGTATGGTTATAAACAAATTTGAAAGTTATTTGGATAAATTACAGTTTGAAAGTATCATCAAAGACCTGTATTTATTAAGACCAATTTATACTCAGCGTTATGGAACAAAAGTCAGGAAACTTCCGAACATTCCCCTAATCCGGGAATTTATCACCTTCGGTTATGAGGGGCTTTTTAGAAAAAGGGAAGCATCTAAGTAATGAGTTTGTTGTTAAAAATTATAACAACTCTGATGGTATTTATGAGTGTTTCCTCCGGGCAATACCATAATAATAATTTCGACTTTTCAGCAATCGATACTTTCTGGAAAATTCATCATGAACTGAAAAACAATCGTGAACCTTCTCAGGATTTATGGAATGAACTGTTTTCGAATCCCGGATACAAAGTGCTAACGAACCGTGAGTATACAAAAGAATTCTTTATTCAAAAGTTCAGAATCGCTTTTTCACCGAAATACTCCCTTGAATATGAAGACAAACTGAATGATCCAAGTGAAGCATACTATCTGAAACATTACAAAAATGTTGAAAATAAAAGAGCGGAACTAAACAAGCAAATTCAAAAATTGCAGAAATCAAATCTGAATCAGAGACTATTAAACATGGTTATGAATTATCTGCCTGAAAGAAATATCAATACTTACCCTGATGTTGCGTTCGTGATTTTCGCGAATGACGGACGAGGTTATAATCCCATAGTGATTGATTTATATGCTTCAATTGACTGGGACTATATTTCGTTTCTTGCCCATGAATATCATCATTGGTACCGTAATAGTTTCCCAAAATTTAATTTTAGTCTTGTAGATAAATCAGAATATGTATTAGTTGAAGTCCTTTCGCTGATTGAAGCCGAGGGTGTTGCCGATCAGATCGATAAGGCTGGTTGGTTTACGAAATCCAATCCGGATACACGTGAATCAGGTTATGTTAGAGCGGTAAATAATTCTCCGGAAATTATTAAAATGATGAACGCACTTTTAGAGCAGATTGTTGACAGAAGAGAGAACATTTCCGAAATCGGATCAAAGATAAAAAATCTGGTGCCAAATGGAGGTCATCCAACAGGATTTTTTATGGCGAAAAGTATCATAGATGCACTGGGAAGAAATGAACTTATCAAAACAGTTGGTAATCCCTTTGAATTTGTAAAGCAATATAACAATGCAGCGAGGATGCAAAAGAATTGTCCGGTTTTTTCCTCGAAGGCAATGAAAATAGTTGCAGAACTTGAAAGAAAATATATATTACACTAATAGCACAATTTATCTTAACTAAGATTCGAGGCAGTATGTCAAAATTCATAATTGGTTTTCTTCTTGTGTTCTTTTCTGCATCAATAAATTACGCACAAAAAGAGCAATTCGAATTTGATTTCCAGCAAATTGCGGGTGAACTAACAAACGAAGATTTATTCAAAGAAACTATCGGAAGGTATGATGGTTTTGAGATACCTTTATATAAAGGCGAAGTAGTTAACTTTCTTCTGTATTCCGAAGAGTTCAATCCTGTTTTAATTCTTGCCGCTCCTAACGGAAATACTTTCAGACAATCCATTGGAGAAAAATATAACTTCGCAAAAATATCAGTTAAAATTCCTGCGGAAGGCGACTATTATTTATATGTTGTTGGAGGAAGAAACGGATTGGGACGTTATTATTTGCAAAATGCTATTGGTCCTGAAACAGCATTTCAATTACCCGATAAGTCAGGGTTTTGTGATAAACTATTTTACATCTTATCTCACGCGCGCGCATCTTTCCAAATGTTAGGCGGCGATGGGAAAAGTGAAGTATCTCTTGACGGATCTCAAAGGAATTACTTAAATAGCGATGACGGCTCTTATCATACAGTTTTTTATGAAGGGAAAAATTCTGAAGAAGCTGAGAAAATTTATTCTTCATTAAAAAAACAAATTGATGACTGTCTTGATGATAACTGGAAATTCAATTCTGTCGTTCCAATAGAAGAAGGTAATTATCTAATTCAGGACAAAATATTTGTTGGAAAGGATAGCCTTCAGAATAACCTGCAGATTATTCTGAGGACTAAAAAGTTGATTAAAATTAATCTTGATCCTATTCGTCCTGTAACTTTTGAAATAATATTTAAAATCGTAAGCTAAATTCGGAGAATCAGTAATGAAGTTTTCTAAAATCCTGTTTTGTATTATGTTATTTGCTTCCCTTGGAAAGATAAATCTTCTTGCTCAGGGAAATTTATTTGTAGAAGTGGAATCGCTTCAGAAGAAAGCGGATTCGCTTAATGCCGTAATTTTATCGCCGGAAAATTATGTAAGAGGTATTGAGGCTCTTAATGAAGCAAAAAAAGACTGGAATAACAGAAACAGTCTTGAGGAAATTAAAGATGGTCTGGCAAACAGTCGGCTGTTTCTGAGCAAGGCAATTAAAAATGCCGAGATAGTAACTAAAACTTTTGCTGTACTGCTAAAAGCGCGGGAAGATTGTAAAGTTGTTATGGCAGAGACTGAAGCAAAAGATACATGGAGGGAAGCCGAAAAATTATTTTCTTCGGCGATGAAAGAGTTCGAATCCGATGATATCGAAGACGCAAAGGAATATGCAGTGGAATCGGAAAAATACTTTCTTGAGGCAGAATTAATAGCTATTAAAAATAAAAATCTGAGTGAGGCCAGAGAGCTCTTAAAAGCTGCTGAAAATAGTGATGTAAGGAAAAATGCGCCCATTACTTTCGCTAATGCCCAGCTATATCTTCAACAGGCTGATGAATCATTGACTAATAAAAGATATGATAACCAGGATGCCGCAAAACTCATTACACAATCAATATATGCTGCAAAGCATGCAATGTATATTGATAAATTAATTCGTGAAAATACCGACAATGACAAAACCTGGGAATATCTCATTCTTGAGTCGGAAGTACCGCTGGATTCGTTAGCAAAAGAATTCGGTCTTGAGGTTTGGTTTGATGAAGGTTATAATGACGCCGTAAACAAAATTAAGAATTATGTATCCGAAAAAAACGTTACCATTGATTCGCAAGAAAAACAAATCGCGGGTTTAAACTCTCAGATCAAAGATTTACAAACCCTGAATGATACTTTAAAAGCAGCGCTGGAAACAACTCAGGAAAACAAAAGTATTCTGCAAAAAAAGATTAATGAGATTGAACAGGCAAAAAAAGAATATCAGGAAGTTATTGATATGTTTGGTATTAACGAAGCAGAAATTCTGCGAGATGGAAATAATATTGTCGTCAGATTAACGAGCCTGAACTTTGATGCCGGTAAATCGGTAATTGATCCTAAGTACTTCTCACTTCTTTCTAAAGTACAAAAAGCGATTGAAAAATATAAGGATTGCACAGTTTCTGTTGAAGGGCATACCGATTCTCAGGGAAGTGAAAAACAAAATGAGCAGCTTTCCCGTGACCGCGCTGAAGCAGTTAGACAATACTTAATGGCTAATATGGATTTACCGGCTAACAAGATTCTTTCAATTGGTTATGGTGAATCAAAACCGATTGCTAATAATGAACTGGAAGACGGAAGAAGAAAGAACAGAAGGATTGATGTTGTAATCACTCCGCTATAAAAAGAAATTATTCGCTCTTAAGCCGCTGAATTGCGGCTTTTTTTATTTACATAGTTATGTGGACAAAACATTCTGAAAGAAGAAATAACCTTGAATTTATTAGATATTCTTAAGTATATAATAAAAGAAAATAACTCGGCTTTTTTTTACACACCCACGCTAAAAAATAATGCTAAATCCTTCTTCTTCAAGAAACCGAACAAAATAATATCTGTCTTCAATAAAAACGAACTTGATGAAGCTTTTGAAAAAGTAAAAACATTTACTTCAAAAAAATTATCGGGGTATATGATGATGCTATATGAAACCGGATATCTTTTTGAAGAAAAGCTTTCAGATATGTTTGTTGAAAATTCGGAAACACCAATCCTTCACTGTTCTTTTTTTGATGAAGAGAATACAGAAATCATTAATAGCAGTGAGATCAGCTTCGATGAATTGATAAGTTATGTAAACACATCTGAATACAGAATAGAGAATTATGAACTCAATACAGACAGGCAGACTTATGTTGAGTCAATTAATAAAATCAAAAAATATATCGAAGAAGGGGACACATACCAGGTAAACTTTACAGTTCAGGGGAAATTCAATTTCAAAGGTGATGTAATTAAATTATTCTACGAGTTAATCTGCAAGCAATCGGCTCAATATATCGCCTTAATTAACAAGGCAGATCATTTCGTAATTTCGATTTCACCGGAACTATTCTTTGAAGTTTCGAAAAAAGAGATAACTGTTAAACCCATGAAAGGTACTATTAGGCGAGGTCATAATCTTGAGAGTGATAGAATTAAAATAAATGAATTAAAGTACAACGATAAAAACAGAGCTGAAAATGTTATGATCGTTGATTTGTTAAGAAATGACTTAGGGAAAATTTGCGAATTAAACTCTGTAAAAACAAAATCACTATTTGATATTGAGACTTACGAAACTCTTCATCAAATGACTTCTACAGTGGAAGGCAGACTGAACAAAAATGATTTGCAGGAAATTATAAAACAAATTTACCCAAGCGGCTCAATAACCGGAGCGCCTAAAATCAGTACAATGAAAATAATTCATGAACTTGAGAAAGAACCGCGTGGTTACTATACCGGAACCATCGGCTTGCTGTTTGGTGAAAAATATACTTTTAATATTCCCATAAGAACAATAAGTCTTAACAAAGTTAATGGTGTCGGGCAAATCGGAATCGGCAGCGGTGTTGTTTGGGATAGCGATCCTGAAAATGAATATGATGAGACTATCCTGAAATCAGATTTTCTCTTAAAAAAACATGAATCCTTTGAATTAATCGAGACAATGCTTTTCGAGAATAATGGGATTTATCTTTTTGAGTATCATCTTAAGAGGATTTCGGACACAGCCGATTATTTCCTGTTTAACTTTAATGCTGAGTTATTCACAGATACTATTAATAAATATTTATCAAAGTTGGATAATGCCGCTAGATTGAAAATCAGAGTAACTTTAAATAAATGGGGTAAAATTACTATCTCGCAATTCTTGTTAACCGAAGTGACAAAACCGATTTCAATCACTATCTCTGATGTCAGAACAAACAGCTTTGATACTTTTTTATACTTCAAAACAACAAACAGAAATGTCTATGATAATGCACAAAGAAACATTGTCGAAAAAGGAATCAACGAGATGATATTCCTTAATGAGAGGAATGAAATTACTGAAGGAAGTTTTACAAATATTTTTTTGCGGAAAGGGAATAAATGGTTTACACCGGAAATTTCTTCAGGTTTGTTAAACGGCTGTTACAGGCAATATTTATTGGATAATTATGAAAATTATTCGGAAAGGAAATTGTTTATAACAGATATATTGGACTGCGATGAGATAGCCTGCGTTAATTCGCTGAGAAGGGAAATGAAAGTATCGAAAATCTACCATAGAAATAAACTAATAAAAGACTTCGAACCGGAACAATAAGATTATCGAGTACTAAAGAAAATTATTCAGGAATTTCCTATCTTGGTCGAACTTCTTTAGAGGATATGTGTTGAACGAAATTCCCGGACAAACAAGCAAACGTAAAAAAGACCATCTTGAACTCTGCCTGAATGAAGATGTTAATTTCAACTCCAAAACAGCCGGATTTGAAAATTATGAATTCATTCACAATGCTGTCACTGAAGTTGATTTTGAAAAGATTAATCTCACTACTGAAGTTTTCGGTAAGAAGATTAGATACCCATTTTTAATATCCTCCATGACCGGTGGCGCTAAAGAAGCTGAAAGAATAAACTCGGAGTTGGCTTTAGTAGCCGAAGATCTCAAAATCGCGCTCGCTGTCGGAAGTCAGCGTCAGGCTCTTGAGGATTCGAATTACTTAAACAGTTACAAAATCATCCGAAAAAATGCGCCTGGAATACCGCTGTTTGCAAACATTGGTGCGTATCAGGTTGCAAAGAATAAAAACCCTGTTGAACTTGCTGATCGTCTGATCGATATGATTGATTCGGACGCGCTGATTATTCACTTGAATCCATTACAGGAATTAATGCAGGGAGAAGGAGAAACGGATTTTAGCGGGTTGCTAAAAAATATTTCGAAAATTACCGGTAAGATAAAAACTCCTGTCATCGCGAAAGAAGTTGGCGCTGGCATCGGAAAATCAGCTGCAAAAAAATTACTCGAAGCCGGAGTTGCTGGGATCGATGTGGCAGGGGCTGGCGGAACTAGCTGGTCGGCAGTTGAAATGCTCAGAAAAAATCAGATGAACGACTATTTCAGGAATTGGGGAATTCCAACAACAGAATGCATCCGCGAAGTTAGTCAGCTTAAGAAAAAATATAATTTTCTCCTGATTTCATCGGGCGGTGTCGACGATGGAATAAAAATCTCAAAATCTATAGCCTTGGGAGCAGATTTATCTGCATCCGCAAAAACAGTTCTGCATCTTCTTATGAATTCGGGTGCGGAAATTCTGAAAGAAAATATTCTGGCTTGGTTTGAAAATCTTAAAAGAATCATGTATCTAACCGGATGTAAAAGTTTGGATGAATTGAAAAAATCAAATTCATTAAGGAGAATTGACTGAGTGGGGAATGAGTACAAAAATATTAATTACGAGAGAAAATACTCCAAAGAGCAAAAAATAATAAACAAAAAACTTTCTGTATTTTTCAGTAAATGTAAACCGCTATCCCTATATACTCCATGCAATTATATAATGAATAACGGTGGAAAAAGATTACGTCCTTTACTGGTTTTGTTTTCCAGATATGCCGTATCGGGTGATTATAAAAATGCCTATAATGCAGCGTTAGCTGTTGAAATATTACACAACTTCACCCTTGTGCATGACGATATAATGGATAATTCAAGCCTTCGCAGAGGAAGAGAAACTGTACATTTAAAATATGACGAAAACACAGCAATCTTAGCCGGTGATAATCTTATTGGGATCGCCTATAAGACTCTGCTTAAAGACTGTGAATCGAACACCATTAAGATTGTAAATAGTTTTACGCGCGCGATTATCGAAGTATGTGAAGGTCAAAGTTACGATAAAGATTTTGAGCTTAAGAAAAATGTTACCGTTGATGAATACCTTTTGATGATAAGGAAAAAAACCGCTTCATTGTTGGACGCCTGTTGTGAAATAGGCGCTTTGTTAGGAAACGGTAGTGAGAAAGAAATTAAAATACTTAAAAGATATGGATTGAATATTGGTATGGCTTTCCAGTTTCAGGATGACTTACTTGACATTATTGGAGACGAAAAAAAATTCGGGAAGCCAATTGGCGCTGATCTGCTTGAAGGGAAAAAGACGTATTTATTTTTAAGAGCCTTGGAAAAAGCGACCGGGAAAGAAAGGAAGGCATTAGAAGAAATTATTTATAAAAAAGGCACAACAAAAGAAAAAATTAATTATTATCGTGATATATATTTACGACTTGGTGTTCTGGACGAAGTGAAAAACGAAATTAAAAAATATACAAATAAAGCTCTGCTAGGATTAAAGGGTTTGAAAAACAAAGATGCTATTGGTTTATTATCCTGGTTGGCAGATTCCTTAATCAAGAGAAATTTCTGATGATAGAAAGAAAAGTGAAAATAGTAAATAATGCCGGACTTCATACCCGGCCTGCTGCAACTATCGTTAAACTTGCGGCAAAATTCAAATCTGAATTTTTTATATCAAAAGACGGATTAAATATTAACGGGAAAAGTATTATTGGTGTGATGACATTGGCTGCTGAGAAAGGCTCGGAGCTAATGCTCACTTTCGACGGAGAAGACGAGAACGAAGCAGCCGAAACAATAATTGACTATTTTAATCGGGGATTTGACGAATTATAAATGTTAAATGAGAATAATAACCGACTAAAAGGCATTGCCGCAGCGCCAGGAATAGCTATTACACATGCCTACTTATTTACTCGTGAACACGAATCAATCAGCGATGCGCGAATTGATAATGTTGACGAAGCTAAAAAAAATCTTGAAGAAGCAATCCTTCTTTCAAAAAAAGAATTAAATAAAGTATTCGGTCTCGCTATTGATAAACTTGGTGAAAAAAGAGCCATGATTTTTGAAGCGCAAATCATGATTCTTGATGATCCGGTTTTATTAAAGACTCTCTATTCCAGAATTGAAAAAGAAAAAAGACTTCCTGAATATATTGTTAACAGTGAGATAACAAAATATCAGGAAATGATGAAAGCATCTGAAGAAGAATACATGAAAGAAAGATCTCAGGATATTGAGGATATTAAATTCAGGATTATAAAAAATCTTAAGAAGAAAAAGTGGCAAAGTAAAATAATTGATAATGTTATCGTTGTGATGGAAACCCTCACTCCCGCCGATACGGTGCTTTTTTCAAAAGCAAATGTGAAAGGTTATATCACAAATTTTGGAGGTCTGACTTCTCACGCGGCAATTATCGCGCGCTCGTTGAACATACCTGCTGTTGTCGGCGTTCATGAAGCTACAAAAATGATTAAAGACGGCGACCAGATTATTATAGATGGCTTTCATGGCGACATAATCGTAAACCCCACAGATAATCAATTAGCTTATTATAATGAAAAGATAGAAAAACTCAGCAAGTATGATGAACAGTTGTCTAAACTTAGGAACAAACCTGCCGTTACAAAGGATGGCAAACAAATCGGATTAATGGCTAATCTTGACCTTTCAAATGAAGTTGAGTTCATTATTCAAAACGGCGCAAAAGGAATTGGATTAGTAAGAACTGAGCAACTATTTGCTGAGTACGAAGATTTTCCAGATGAAGAAACTCAATTCAAAATATTCAATGAACTTGCCGAAATGATTTACCCCGAAAGGATGATCATTCGGACATTTGATATCGGCGGAGATAAAGTACTTCCGGTTGACGTAAAAGAACCTAATCCTTTTCTAGGCTGGAGAGGTATAAGATTTTTACTTGATAATGTAAAACTATTCAAGAATCAAATTAGAGCTGTTTTACGCGCAGCCGTACATAAAAACGTTTGCATCATGTTACCCATGATTTCGTCCATTGAAGAAATAAGGCGCTCGAAGGAATTTATAAAAGAATGTTGTGATGAGCTGAAAGAACGCGGAGTAAAATACAATAAGAATATCGAACTTGGAATTATGATTGAAATACCCTCAGCGGCGGTGATGGCGAAAGAATTTTCGGAGGAAGTTGATTTTATAAGTATCGGCACAAACGATCTGATCCAGTATTTATTGGCTGTTGACAGAGGCAATGAAATTGTATCAAGCCAGTATCAGGAGTTTAACCCCGCTGTTATCCGCACACTAAGTTTTATCATTCGGGAAGGTAAATTGGGGGATGTATTTGTAAGTATGTGCGGCGAAATGGCCGCCGACCCCGTTGCTGTTCCGCTTCTTATTGGTTTAGGACTTGATTCAATAAGCGTGTCGCCTTCCGCTATTCCGTCCATAAAACAATTAATCCGAAACCTGAATTACAAGGAAGTGAAAAAATTATCTGAAGAGTGTTTACTTTTGAAAACGGAAAAAGAAATTAATGAATTGCTACATACTTTTTTTAAAGAAAAAGTAGCTGGACTCTACGGTATTGATTTTCTTCTTGATGAAGCTGAACAAAAAAAGAATAATTCGTAGGACATATTTTTTTGCATTGTTTAGATTTTACTTAATCTTGAACTTTGGCCTGGTTTTGAAGTTTATTTTACGTTGAACTAATTTTGCAAAGGATTGTCTTGCCAAAAAGAATATTTTTGACATCACTTTTATTCCTGGTTGTTTTTCTCAGCGAATATAAATCCCAGTATTATTTCTTCGGGCGTAATAAAGTACAGTATGAAGAATTTGACTGGAAGGTGATCAAGACAGATCACTTCAACATTTATTACTACGGTGAATTCGATGAGATTGCTGAGATAGGAGCCCAATATGCCGAAACTGCTTTTGAAGAATTAAAAATCAAATTCAATCATTATCTCACGCGTAAAATACCTCTCATATTTTACAATACTCATATCCACTTTCAACAGACGAATGTAATACCCATTTTTATTCCTGAAGGTGTGGGAGGATTTTTTGAGCACATGAAAGGGCGGGTAGTTGTGCCTTATCTGGGCGATCTTGAGAAGTTTAAAAATGTTATCGTTCATGAATTAGTTCACGTGTTTACTTCCAATAAAGTTGCCAACTCTGTTCGCGATCATCGTATAGGTCAGTCTGCCAGAATACCTTTATGGTTTAATGAAGGAATTGCTGATTACTGGTCTGAACAGGAAGATGCTCAGGGTGAAATGGTTATGCGAGATGCTGTGTTAAATAATCTCATGTTCGGTATGCAGACATTTGAAAGACTTCCGCTTTCATACTTCATCTACAAACTAGGTCAGAATTATGTCTCGTTTATTTCACAAACCTATGGTGAAGAAAAGCTGATGCTTATTCTTGAAAACACGTGGAGATTTAAAAAATTTACTGAGGTTATTGAATTCGTGCTGAATGAAACAGCCGAAGAGATTGATAATAAATGGGTATTCTATCTTCGCAAGAAATATTATCCGGTGGTAAATCAATCATACCCTCATAGTATTTCATCTAAGAAACAAACCGATGATGGAGCTTATTTTAATCCCTGTCTCGTTAAGAGTGATTCGGTGAATTACATATATTATCTTGCGAACATAGATGGCTACACCTCGATCTACAAAACCGAACTTGACGAGCAAAATAATCTGGGTGAGAACCATGAGCTGATATTGCGGGGTGAAAAGGAAGATATTTTTGAATCTTTTCATTTGCTACAACCATCCATGACTTCATCGAATAACGGACTGCTAGCTTTCGTAACAAAATCAAAATCGCGCGATATCATTCATCTCTATGATACAGCGAATGAAAAATTAATTAATTCAATTGAGTTTGAAAGAGTAATTTCCATCAATCACCCTTCATTCTCGAACGATGAAAAAAGTATTGTCTTTTCTGGCACTGATGTGAAAGGTTTTTCAGATATATTCGTCGTAGATATTCAGACGCAAACTCTTCAGCGGATTACGAATGATTTTTACAGTGATATCGATCCGGTATTTTCAAAAGATGATTCCAAAATTATTTTTGCTTCTAGCAGAACGGAAGCCATTCACGCCGGGAAATATAATTTGTTTTCTTATGATTTCTCCACACATAAAATTAATTATCTCACTTATCAAAGAGGTAATATTTCTTTGCCGAAAATATCGATTGACGGTAAGCAAGTATATTTCGTTAGCGATTACGATGGAGTTAATAATCTCTGGAAGCTCGAAATTGATTCGCTGAATAATCCATCAGGTATGTCGCAAAAATCTCATTTTATAACAAGTCTTTATAATTACACATTCACTGACACAAATAAATTAATCACCTCCGCTTTCGAAAATTTTTCTTTCCAGCTATTTTCCTTAGATATGAAAACTATTCCTGATTCAATAAGCAAACTTGTTGACTTTAATTTCCATTTTGCAAACTCAAGGTGGATCCCGGAAAAAATCGATATAAAATCAGAGTACGACAGGTATCAGTATGATAAGGAATATTCGCTGGATTATGCTTTCAGTCAATTCATTACCGACCCTGTTTACGGCTCGCGTGGAGGAGCGGTTCTTTCTTTAAGTGATATGCTTGGCGATGACCGTTATTATTTTATGATTTATAATTCCGCGGAAATACAAAGCGATCTTTTGAAAAACTTTAATGTAGCGGTGACTCGTGTGAATCTTCAGGGGCGTACAAATTATGCTTATGGTGTTTTTCATTTCAGCGGACTCAGGTATGATTTGCGCGAGTCGGATAATTTTTTCTATGAAAGATCATTCGGAGGTTATTTTAGTTCCATATATCCGTTATCAAGTTTTCAAAGACTTGAGGCAAGTATCGGAATCGCAAATCAGGATAGAGAGATCGATACGGATATTTTCGGAACAAAATCCCTCTTACTTTCGAACACGATTTCTTACGTTCATGACAATTCTATTTGGGGTCCTACAGGTCCGGTTGATGGCTCACGTCTTCGAATTCTTCTTGGTTATTCCAGTGATATCAAATATTCCAATATGAACTATTACTCGTTCATCGCGGATTACAGACATTATTTCAGAATACATAAAAGAGTAACACTCGCAACCCGCGCAGGATTATTTTATAATCACGGAAAATCTGCCCGACGATATTTTGCCGGTGGTTCATGGGACCTGAGAGGGTGGAGACGTTTTTCTGTTCGTGGAGAAAAAATGTGGCTCTCATCAATGGAATTAAGATTTCCTCTCATAGACGAGTTGTATATTAATTTCCCAATCTTCGGAATTGGTATCGCCAATATCAGAGGTGCTGCGTTTTTTGATGCCGGAGGAGCTTGGGATAACAATTATAAAGAATCCCTAGGCAGCGTTGGTTTCGGAGTAAGAGTCAATATTGGCGGTGTAATTGTACTGAGATATGATATTGGTAAAAAAATCGAAGATGACTTTTCGCGATTTCAGAACAGACTGTTTTATCAATTCTTTTTTGGATGGGATTTTTGAAAAACAGACTTAAAATATTTCTTATTGCCATTCTGTTCTTTTTTTCCTGTATGGAACAACCAATAATTATTAAATACATTGACCGAAATAATTTCGGAATTAAAACTTTCGGAATGGTAAATGAACGAGAATATTTTATCGATTCTGTAATAGGAGATTCACTTACACTGATCTGGACAAATGAAACAACAGGCAGTTACTCTAATTTTTCACCTCTTATCTTTGACGATTATATACTGGTAGCTGATCTGTCAGGAAACATTTCCTCATTTGACAGATTGACAGGAGTAAAAAATGGTTCTGTTTCTTTTAACGGCGAGATAGCGGTAATTCCTGTTTTCACCTCTTATAAAATATTTTTCCCTGTGAATGTACTTAGGGAAAATTATTCGGTTTTATATAGTTACGATATCAATCATGGTAAAGTGCTCTCCGAATACGAATACAAAGGTGTTTCGGACAACGAAATAATTTATTCTGATGGGATGCTTTTTATTTTAACAACTGACGGAGTGCTTCATAAATTCAATGATGTCGGATATTTCATTGATAAACTTGAAACAGGCATAAGCGCTCGTTGTGATCCGGCGGCTGATGAATCTAATATTTATTGGGGGAATCAGAAAGGCGAAATAATATCGGTGGATATGAAAAACCTGAAGATAAATTACAGAAAAAATATTGCGCGTTCTTTTGAAGCTGGTTTGACAATTCATAAAGGAAATGGATTCATCGGTGATATCGAGGGAAACATATACAGAATAAATCTTATTGACGGGAAAATTATTTGGAAATACTCAACTGGCGCTGCTATTAAAAATCAGGTGGTTACTGACGGAATAGATGTCTTTTCAGGAAATCTGGCGGGAAACTTCACTTCTGTAAATTTTGAAACCGGAATTAAAAATTATATGATTGAAACGGGAGGTCTGATTAATGCGACACCTTTAGTATTTCGTGATTACATAATTCTACCGGACCTGAATAAAACTTTTCATATAATCGAAAAAACGAGTGGAAAGATCGAAAAATCAATAACATTTAATTACAGGATGAAAATGACACCGGTATTCTACAAAGGGATACTTTATCTTGGTGCCGATAGAGGAGAGATTTATGCATTAAAAAGCGAAAGGTACATTCCATGAAAAACAGAATCATGTTGATATCGTTCTTCTCATTTTCAATGATATGCTTTTGTCAGAGCGCTGAACCTAACTTAGTAATAAAAACAAATTCCGATCAGTCATTGATTTTTATAAATGATCAGTATTATGGAGAGGGAAATATTAGTGTCAATTTGCCCATAGGGTTCCACAAAATAATCGTTAAAGAAAATAAGAACGTTTGGGGAAACGGATCAATTACAGATTCAATAAAAATTCAGGAGGGGATTAATATTTCAAGAAATTACGAGTTCAGAGATGGGATTTTTGTTAGTACGATTCCGGAAGATGTTAAAGTAAAATCAGACAATAAAGTTATCGGTCACACGCCTTTGGTTGTTTCCAGGGAATTAAAAAAACTTGAACTTTCCCGCAAAGATTATGAAACGAAATTTCTGAACTTAGATTCATCATCAGTAAAAATTCAGGAAACATTAAATTTTACGGGACAGGTGAAGGAAGAATCATTCAGAAACACGATCTGGTTTGATTTACTCATCGGAAGCGCTATTATTTTAGGCGGCACGGCGGCATATTACAAAATCCAGGCAGATAAATCTTACGATAGTTATTTGAAAAATGATAGCGCAGAATATCTTGATAAGACCGACAGATACGATACATACAGCGGAATCGCATTTGGTGCTTTACAGGTGAATTTTGGATTTATCCTTTATTATCTTCTCGTCGATTAATGCGCTTCCAACCAGTTATCTCCGACACCCGTTTCAACAAGAACTGGTACTTTTAATGGTAATGCCTCTTCCATAATTTTTTTAATCAGAGGTTTCAATTCTTCCACCTCACTTTTATGCATATCAAAAACCAATTCATCATGAACCTGAAGCACCATACGTGTTTTTGATTTTCTTTTTTTCAGTTCGTCATGAATCTTTATCATAGCTATTTTAATCATATCTGCTGCTGTTCCCTGAATTGGCATATTTATGGCAACACGTTCTTCAAACTGACGAACAACTCTATTCTGGCTATTAATATTTTTCAGATATCTCCGGCGTCTTAAAAGTGTTTCCGCATAACCGGTTTCTTTTGCTTTTTTAATCGAGTCATCCATGAAAGATTTTACGCGTTTGAAAGTACTGAAATAAGTATCGATTATTTCTTTAGCGTGTGTCTGAGTGATTCCGAGACGCGTTTTTAATCCGAAAGCGCCGATGCCATATAAAATTCCAAAATTGACTTCTTTCGCTTTTCTTCTCATGTCGGGAGTAACCTCAGAAACCGGCACTCTGAAAACAAGCGCGGCTGTGCTGCTGTGTATATCTTCATTATTTAGAAAAGCGCTCATCAATCCTTCGTCTTCGCATATGCTTGCCATAATTCTTAATTCAATTTGGCTGTAATCCGCGCTGAGAATAATGTGGTTTTTATCCCTGGGTACAAAAGCTTTTCTTATTTCTTTTCCTAAATCAGTTCGGATGGGAATATTCTGCAGGTTGGGATTGAGACTCGATAATCTCCCGGTTGAAGCAACAGTCTGATTGTATGTTGTGTGAACTCTGCCCGTTGCCGGATTAATAAGATTAGGCAAAGCATCGGCATAAGTCGATTTAAGCTTTGTCACCTGACGGTAATCAAGAATAATATCAATTAATGGATGTTTACCTTTAAGGTCTTCAAGGGCGTTTGCGTCAGTTGAATAACCTGTTTTTGTTTTTTTAGTGAATGGTAAATTCAACTTCTCAAAGAGAATCGTCTGAAGTTGTTTTGTAGAATTAATATTAAATTCCTCATCGGCGTGTTTATAAATCTCTTTTTGGAATTGACTAATCTGTTCCTGCAGTTCTTTACTGAAAGCGTTCAGACTTTTAATGTCCAGTCTTACGCCAGTTCGTTCCATATCTTCAAGAACCGGTACGAGGGCAAACTCAATTTCATAAGCTAATTTTTGCTGATTATTAGATTTAAGCATTTTATCGAAAACATGGAAGAGTCTTAATGTTACATCGCCGTCCTCGCAGGAATATTCCGATAACTTTTCAACATCCGCGTCAAAAATAAGAGAGGGATCTTTTTTCTCTCCGATTATATTTTTTATGGGAATCGGTGTATGACCGAGATATTTTTCCGAAAGAAAATCCATCCCGTGTTTCTGGTCGGGGTCAATGATGTAACTCGCAAGCATTGTGTCGAAATAGAAATTATTTACTTCGATACCATTTGTACGTAGGATGGCGATATCAAATTTCCCGTTCTGGCAAATTTTTCTGAGAGAATTATTCTCAAAAACGGGTTTAAAGATTTTTATGAATTCATTCACTGCAAGACGATCAGATAAATCTTTTTGAAATAATCCGTCATTCTCAATGAAAGGATTAGTAGCAACAAAAAATGCCTCGCCTTCTTTCATGCAAAATGCAACACCGGCAAGTTTAGCGTTGAATGTATCAAGCGAATCAGTTTCTGTATCGAAGACAAAAATTCCTGAAGCTTCCAGTTTTTTAACAAGCTGGAGCGCACCTTCCTCCGTGTTAATTAATGTGTATTTAACTTTTTCGAATGAGGATACTGGTTCATCGGAAATTTCACCCTGAAGAACCGACTCAGAAATCGTTTCAGATTTTTTACTTTTATCCCCGAATAATTTTAACAACCGCTGAGGAAATGTTTTGAATTCCAACTCCTTGAAAAGTGAATTGAGTTTTTCGATATCAGGATTCTCAAATCTGCACTTATTAAAATCAATATCAATGGGAACATTTGTTACGATTGTCGCAAGTTCTTTTGAGAGGAAGGCATTATCTTTATTTTCTTCTAATTTTTTTTTCAGTCCGGCTTTTTCAATTTTATCTATGTTTGAATAAATATTTTCCACGCTGCCGAATTCTGTTAAAAGCGGAGTAGCGGTTTTAGGACCAATTCCGGTAACACCGGGTATATCATCGGAGCTGTCGCCGACAAGAGCAAGGTAATCAATCATTTGCGTGGGATTAAAGCCGTATTTTTCCCTCACTTTATTTTCATCAATTATATCCATTTCTTCGGAAGATTTCCCGGGAATAACCAGACTTGTATTTTCATTTACGAGTTGAACATAATCTTTATCGGGCGTTACCATATAAGAAATAAAACCATTTTCCTCAGCTTTTTTCACAACCGTTCCTACAAGATCGTCAGCCTCGTAACCGGGAAGAATAAAAATCGGAATATCGAAAGCTTCTGTTATTTCTCTAAGCCTTTTCAATTGAGGTATCATGTCATCTGGCATTTGAGCGCGTGAGGATTTATACAATTCATATCTTTCATGCCGGAAAGTTTTTTCTTTCGAATCGAAAGCAACAGCGAGGTAGTCGGGTTTTGTGTCCTCAATAATTTTAAATATCTGGGAAGTAAATCCGTAAACAGCAGATGTCGGCTCGCCGGATGATGTTGAAAGTGGACGGGAAATAAAAGCAAAATATGCTTTATACGCTAACGCCATAGCATCAATGATAACAAATTTCTCTTTTTTCATAAATTTAACTGTGATTTTTGGCTTTCAG
>CAZEXO010000047.1:0-21078 GCA_964516545.1 uncultured Melioribacteraceae bacterium | reverse complement strand
AAGGCCGGCAATCTGATCAAGTAATCCGTAATTTCCCGAAGTATGATTTGGCGATTCTTCTGTTAATTCCGGATGGGCTAAAAATCCCAGAACATTTAGTCTGTAATTAATTGTGACAACAACGACTCCCTTTTTAGCGAGCTGCAACCCGCTGTAATCATGGTAAGAACCCGCACCATCTAAAAAGGCTCCGCCGTGAATCCAAACCATAACAGCTTGTTTTTCGTCCGGTTCGGCAGTTGTCCACACGTTAAGAAAAAGGCAGTCTTCGTCATATTCAACCGGATCACGAAACCAGAATGATGCAGAATCCGAGGCTAACTGAGGACATGCAAGGCAGTAATCAGATGCATCTCTTATTCCGCTCCAGGGAATTATCGGTTGAGGCGGCTGCCAGCGCAGTTCACCTACAGGCGGCGCTGAATAAGGTATCCCTTTAAATACTTTCACTCCTTCTTCCATCGCTCCCTGAATAGTACCGCCGTCGACCTGTAGGATATTTTGTCCGAAGACTACTGAGGCTAAAACACTAATGATTAAAATAATTTTTTGGATTGATTTCATTATACCCCCGTTTTAATATAAATATGGCTCTGTTCTATTTAAGAAATTCCTTAGAGTTTTTTGTTAAGAATAATAAGTCCCCGCAAGTATTTTACCCGATATCAAAAGCTAATTGTGTAAATTTAACTTCTTAATTTTAGTTAATTTTTCAGAAACATAATGATTTTTATCTGTGTTATATCCAGTATAAAAAAAGAGTAAATATGCCCAAAAAAGAAAAAATAAATATCATCACCCTTGGTTGTTCAAAAAACAGCGTCGATTCCGAAAGACTCGCGCATCAGTTAAAAATAAATGACTTTGAAATTGTTGATGATCCCGGAAAAGCTGATTCAGTAATAATAAACACTTGCGGATTTATTGATGCCGCCAAAGAAGAATCTGTCAACACAATTCTTGAAGCCGTGAACATGAAGAATCATGGCAAGGTGAAAAAGGTAATTGTTGCCGGGTGTTTATCTGAAAGATACGCCGGGGATCTTAAGCGTGAAATTCCGGAAGTGGATTCATTTTTCGGAACAGAAGATTACGAGGGAATTCTAAAAGTATTCGGCGGCGATTTGAAATATGATCTGCTGGGCGAACGCGAACTTTCAACTCCCAAACATTTTGCTTATCTGAAAATTTCTGAAGGATGCGATAATCCCTGTTCATTCTGCGCAATTCCCCTGATGCGCGGAAAACATGTTTCAAAACCTATGGAAGATTTGCTGAACGAAGCCGCCCATCTGGCAAAAAAAGGAGTTAAAGAACTAATTATTATCGGTCAGGATACCACCTATTACGGACTGGATATTTACGGAAAAAGAAACATCGCGGAACTATTGAATAAACTTAGCGAAATTGACGGAATTGAATGGATCAGACTTCTTTACGCTTATCCGTCACACTTCCCGGATGATCTTATTGAAACCATCCGAAATAATCCGAAAGTATGTAAATATATTGACATTCCGCTACAGCATATTTCGGATAATGTTTTAAAATCCATGCGCCGGGGAATTACCAAACGCCGGACTCTTGAATTATTGAATAAACTCAGAAATGAAATTCCGGGAATGACCCTGCGTACAACATTCATTGTAGGTTATCCCGCTGAAACTGAAGCCGATTTTGAAGAGCTGGCTGAGTTTGTTGAGCAATTTAAGTTCGACAAAATTGGCGTTTTTAATTACAGCATCGAAGAGGACACTCCTGCTTACCTTCTTAACGATCCAGTTCCGCAGGAAGAAAAAGAAGAACGAAAATCCCGGATAATGGAGATTCAGAAAGAAATTTCCCTGGAAAAAAACCAAAATTTAAAGGGGCACCAATTAAAGGTATTGATTGATAGCATAGAAGATGATTATTTTATCGGCAGATCGGAAAAAGATGCACCGGAAGTTGACGGTGAAATCTTAATTGAGGCGAAATCAAACCGACTTGAAGTGGGTAATTATTATGATATTGAAATTATCGACTGTAATGAGTATGATTTATTTGGAAAATTAATCCGTTAAGAGGGAGCAACTGATGAAAAAGTTTTGTGTTGTGATTGTTATGTTCTGTGCGCAGATTCTTTTCGCTCAGTCCGATTTTATAGATGATTCGAAATATAACCCGGCGGTAACGGGATTCAGTGTATCGGCATTAAATTACCTCGGTTCGGAAGCAGGAAAAACCAATCTGGAAGTATTCATTCAGGTTCCTTACTCAGCGATTCACTTTGTGAAAAAAGGATTTCGTTACACGGCAAAATATACGCTTTCATTAACTATTAAAACCGAATCAGACGACGGAGTGGTTTACCAGGATATATGGACAGAAGAATTAACAGCAAGAGAGTTCGAAAAAACACAATCAGAAACAAGTTTTAATTTATCACGAAAAAGTGTTCCCCTTTCACCTGATAAATATACTGTACTTTGTGTTCTGGAAGATGAGAACTCGCGTGTTAAGGAACGAAGGAGCAGAAAGATTACCGTGCGCGAAATAAAAAACGATCTTGATGTAAGTGATATAATGATCATCTCAAGAATTATAAGAGGCAAATCCGGCGATCAGATAATTCCCAATATCGAAAACATGGTAACCTCAAAACAGAATGAACTTCCTTTTTATTTTGAGTTGTACAGCGCTCAGGAAAGAGAACTTAATTTTGAGTTTGTATTGACGGATAATATGCGTAACAGAAGTGTAAAATATGCGTCGCAAAAAAAAGTTAACCAGGGTAAGAATACTATTTATCATAAGATTGATAATCCTTCCTTCTCGCTCGGAAATTATTCATTAAGAATTAATGTGATAAATAATTCCGAAACAAAACAATTAGGTCAGGACAGATTTTTCAATTCATCATATAAAGGCATTCCTAATACTGTAATAGACCTTGAGAAAGCCATTGACCAGATGATTTATATCGCCTCAACCAGCGCGGTTGATTCAATAAAATCAATTAACGATTACAGCGAACGACTTGAAAGATATGTTAAATACTGGAAGCGTTATGACCCTACTCCCGGCACTGATAATAACGAAGTAATGAATGAATATTACGCCCGCGTGGATTATTCCAACAATCATTTCAACAGTTATTATGAAGGTTGGAAAAGCGATATGGGCTGGATATTTATTACTCTCGGCCCGCCTGATAATGTTTATCGCCAACCGATGGCGATGAATGAAAAACCTTACGAAATCTGGACATATTACGATATTAACCGTACATTTAAGTTCACAGATGAAACCGGATTCGGACATTACCGACTGGTAAATCCGCAGTACGGAGACTGGCTCAGATACAGATACTAACAAGAACGTAATATGATTTTAACGATAACCGTAAATCCGCTGCTAGAAAAGCGGCTCTATTTTGATCATACCGAAAAAGGAGCTGTTAACAGATGTTACGCCGAAAAATTTTACGCGGGCGGAAAAGGAATTAATGTAAGCCGGCAACTTTCAAAATTGGGAATTGATAATATTGCCATGACATTCGCCGGAGGAAATAACGGCAAAATTCTCCGCAAAGTTTTGAGCGAGGAGGGAATTAATTTTTCTCTTATTAACACAAGGGAAGAAACACGCTCAGCCACTCTTCTTCTGGAAAAAAATTCTCCGAAAATTACTTCTTACATCGGTTTGAGTTCTGAAGTATCTGATGAAGAGGTTAACCATTTTGCCGATAAGCTGGATAAGATGATTCAAAATTCTACCATTGTTGTCATGACGGGAAGTTTACCTTCACCAAACACAGCGGAAATTTTTTGTCATGGCATCAAACTCGCCGACAAATACGATAAAATTGTCATCCTCGATACTTACGGACCCCATCTCCAGGAATGTATAAATCTCGGACCGTTTGCTTTGCATAACAATATTTCGGAACTGGAACATTCCTTCAATTGTGATTTATCGGAGGAGCAAAATATTTTTGATCTGATGGACGAATTATATTCAAAGAAAATAAAAATGGCTTTTCTTACAAATGGTTCTGCGGCTATTTATTCTTCGAAATTCGATTTTCATTACCTTACAATTCCGCCATCAATTTCAGAAAAAGATCCTTTAGGAAGCGGTGATTCATTTGTTGCAGGGATTGTTCACGGACTCGAACATAATCTTGTTTACACCGAAATGTTAAAAAATGCCGTATCATTGGGCGCCGTGAATGCAGAGGAATGGAGTACCTCGGAAGTAACTACAGCAGATATGAAAAAATATTTCGACTCAATCGAAGTAAAACAAGTAGGCAAAAAAATGAAACTGATTGATGATACGCCTAATTATTAATATAATTTTTTGTCTTTGCTTTACCCTTCCGGTTTTTTCTCAACAACTTAAAGAAATCTCAGTTTCAGGTAATCATATCTTTTCACAAGATGATTTTAACAGATCAATTAAGATTCCGACCGGAATAAAAATTTATCCGGAAATCAGCGACACTATTTCACGCAGAATAAGTTTGTTTATGTATGAAGAAGGTTATTACAATTTCTCCCTTGAAGTATCCCCTGTCGATTCAGCTTCGGATACACTATTCATAAACATCGATGAAGGGAAACCCACCTTTTGCCATAATATTTCTTTCGAAAATAACTCTCTCACCGATTCGGTTTTAGTCGCCGGTCTGATAAATTCACTTGCGGGAAAAATATTTTCGAAAGCGAACATTGAAAACACTTTCACGAGAGCGCTGAATCACTTTGAGTTAAACGGGCGTCCTTTTTACTCAATTAAAATCGATTCATTATACCATTATGATTCAGAGAACGAGCACAAAGTAGATTTAAGGATTAACATAAACGAAGGTCCTTTGTGTAAACTTGACGAGATAATTGTTGAAGGAAACACTAAAACCAAAGAATATGTAATTGAACGGGAATTACGCATAGGTAAGTCAGAATTATATAATCAGGAAATAATTGATGACATTCCCCAGACGCTGAATAAAACTGGTTTTTTCAGAACTGTAAATCCTCCTGAATTTTTTCTGAATGAAAATAACGAAGGCATTCTGAAAATTTCACTTGAAGAAAAAAACACAAATACATTTGACGGAATTCTCGGCTATGTTCCCGGAAGCGGAAGTCAATCTGGTTATTTCACGGGTTTCGTAAATATCGGACTTCGTAATCTTTTCGGAACCGGACGTTCGGCGCAGATCAGGTGGAATCAGGAAACAAAAAGCACTCAGGAACTTGAATTACGATATCATGAACCCTGGATTTTTTCTTTCCCCTTCAGTTTAAGACTTGGAATGTATCAGCGAAAACAGGATTCTCTTTATGTCCAGCGAAATATCAACGCGGGTTTTGAATATGTCGCCGACAGAAATATTTCAGCCGGAATCCTTCTCGCCAGTGAATCGACTATACCTTCGGAAAATTCACTGCCGCAGAATAATGTTTATAATTCCTCTCTTCTTACCACAGGCATTTCATTCACCATCGACACGCGGGATGATTTGTACTCGCCCTCTTCGGGATTACTGTTTATTAATAGTTACAAGTACACCTCTAAAAAAATAGATGAAGCTACTCTGCCGGGAATTACTTCAAATAATAATCTCCAGCGGTTTGAAACCGACTTTAATTATTTTCAGAAAATATTTTCTTCACAGGTTATTTCGCTTGCTTTGCATGCCCGCGAAATGAAAGGAAGTTTTATCGAGCTGAGCGATCTTTATTTCCTGGGCGGAACTTCATCGCTCCGCGGTTACAGAGAACGCCAGTTCAGCGGAAACAGACTGTTCTGGTCGAATCTCGAGTACCGTTATCTTTTCGATTTACGGTCATACTTTTTTCTATTTTTCGATGCCGGTTATTTTATGCGTCGGGAAGAACCTGTTTTAAGTATCCCGTTTTTTGATGACTTAAAAACCGGTTATGGTTTAGGCATCTCACTCGAAACGGCAATCGGTATTCTGAAAGTGAGTTATGCTCTCGGCGAGGGCGATGATTTTTCAAATGGAAAAATTCATTTTGGTATAGCTAACGATTTTTAGTATAATTGCACAAAATTCATCCGAATAAAACTCAATGAAAAAATTTGATTCACAATTCCGCTCTGCAACAATTAAACATCTTGCAGGTGTTGATGAAGCGGGACGCGGTCCGCTCGCAGGTCCGGTTGTTGCCGCGGCGGTTATTTTTCCTCCCGAGGTTGAAATTCCCGGAATTAACGATTCAAAAAAATTATCGGAGCAAAAACGGGAAGAACTCTACGTGAAAATTATTGAGACTGCCGCCGCTTATGAAATAGGAATTATTGAACATGACGAGATTGACCGGATTAATATTCTTCAGGCTTCCCTGAAAGCCATGAAAATTGCCGTCGATAATCTTTTTGTTAAACCCGATCTGGTTTTAATTGACGGCAATAAAAGTTTTATTTCCACTATTCCCACAAAGACAATTGTTAAAGGCGATTCTAAATCGATGTCGATTGCAGCCGCGTCAATACTGGCTAAAGTAACGCGTGACAGGATAATGAAAAAACTTGCAGTTGATTTCCCCGAATATTCCTGGGAACAAAACAAAGGTTATCCGACAAAAGCTCACATCTCATCGATCAGAGAACACGGAGTCTCGGTATTTCACAGAATCTCTTTTTTGAATAAAATAACTGACACTCAGCAGGAGTTGAAATTCAAATAACAGCCGGGTAACTGTTATGGGGCAGGACAAGAAAAAATCGGGAGATGAAGGCGAAGAATTAGCCGCTCGTTTACTGAAAGAAAAAAACTACGAAATAATTGAGCGGAACTATCGTTTCGGTCATGGAGAAATTGATATCATTGCCAAAGACGGAGATACTCTTGTGTTCGTTGAAGTAAAAACACGTAAAAATCTTGAATACGGAATGCCTGAATATGCCGTTACAAAAAGCAAACAAAACCAAATCAAGAAAATTGCCTCAGCCTATCTTTTCACAAATAACGTGAAAGATACCGACTGCCGAATGGATGTTGTGGCTATTTTGCTAAGAAAGGATAAAAAGCCTTATATCAACCATATTGTTAATGCATTCTGAAATTTTGATAAATGTCATACACTAAAAGTTTTTTAGTATGATAGGAACAAATTACTCACATATTTACTATCTTTTACATCATTAATTTTAGCTGCCTGATGAAAATACCCCAAAGCATATATAAGCGGAGATTATCGTTTCAAGAAACAATTTATAATTTTTTTGCTACGATAACAGGATTAACAATTTTCAACATCGAATTGATGAAACAAATTTTTCTTCCTCCCTATGAAATCCGTGAAATCAAAAAACATATGGATGAACTCGGGGTTAAAACTTTTCCTATTGTCAGTGTAACCGGATTAGTAATCGGGCTCGTTCTTACCATGCAGAGCCAGCCGGTTCTTCAGCGATTCGGCGCAACGGACTTTTTACCTGCAATGGTATCGCTTTCCGTTATCAGAGAACTTGGTCCGGTAATAACGGCTTTGATATTTGCAGGACGAGTGAGTTCGGGAATCGGCGCTGAACTCGGCTCAATGAGAGTAACGGAACAAATAGACGCTATGGAAGTATCGGCAATTAATCCTTTCAAGTTTTTAGTCGTTACCAGGGTGATTGCCACAACCATGATTCTTCCGATACTTACTATTTATGTGAACTTCATCGCGATTATCGGCGGTTATATTGCAGTAATCATAACGGAAAATATGAGTCTGTTGTATTACTCAAATTCAGTTATTGAAGCCATTCAGTTCGGCGATTTGATTCCGGCAATCGGTAAAACATTTGTCTTCGGTTACATTGTCGGACTGGTCGGTTCTTACAAAGGATTCACGACCGTTGGCGGAACCGAGGGAGTTGGACGGGCATCAACAACTTCAGTAGTTGTGTCATCATTATTAATTTTAGTATTCGATACTGTTTTAGTAAAAATATCGCTATGGTTATGGCCGACACTAGGTTAATAAATATATTAAATCTGAGTAAACGTTTCGGATCACTTCAGGTGCTTGATGATATTTCTCTTCATGCCGATAACGGTGAAAACCTTGTCGTCTTCGGAAGAAGCGGAACGGGAAAAAGTGTTTTGCTCAAATGTATTATCGGTCTGCTGAAACCCGATTACGGTGAAGTTTATTACGGTGATAAAAATGTTCTTGAGTTATCTTTGGATGACTTAAATGAGCTGAGGAAAAAAGTAGGATTTCTTTTTCAGAGCGCGGCTTTATATGATTCAATGACCGTGAGAGAAAATCTCGAATTTCCTCTTAAAAGAAATTTTGATTTCACGCAGGATGAAATTGATAAAAAAGTTGTTCACACGCTTGAACTTGTTTCACTTGCCGAAGCGATTGACAAAATGCCCTCAGAATTATCGGGAGGTATGCGCAAACGGGTCGGACTCGCGCGTTCAATAATTACTGATCCGGAACTGATGCTTTATGATGAACCGACAACAGGACTTGATCCTATTACATCAAAAGAAATCAGCGACCTGATCCTTACTTTACAAAAGCAGTTAAAAATGACTTCGATTGTTGTTACACATGATTTAATTTGCGCTGAAATCATAGCCGACAGAGCAATAATTCTGAAAGACGGGAAAATCAGTTATGAAGGCAGTATAAATGACCTTACATCTTCGGATGATCCCTTCTTAAGAAATTTTTTCAGCCATGAACTGATAAAAGAATAACAGGAGTAAAAATGTTAAAAGGTTTTGAAGGAGCAAGATTAGGTATTTTTATTTTTATCGGTACCGTACTTATGGTTATCTCCATACTTTTATTAGGCAATAAAGAATCGCTTTTTGTTTCCACCATAAACCTGAAAACATATTTCAACACCATTGAAGGACTAAAAGCAGGCGCGCCGGTAAGATTAAGCGGTTACGATATCGGCAGTGTAAGCGGTGTTTCTCTTGCGCCCGATACATCCGGACGAGTTGAAGTTTACTTGAATATCGATAAATCCATAAGACACTTTATCAGACTTAACAGCATAGCTACGGTTGAGACCGAAGGATTAGTCGGTAAAAAAATTATCGCGATTACTCCGGGATCGCCCGATTTCGAAATCATTAAAGACGGCGGTGTTATTCCCTCGAAAAATCCGATGAATATTACCGAAATAATTGAAGAAACCCAGTCAATTATGGCTTATGTAAAAGACATTACCAAAGATTTTTCTGAAATTGTTGAAAAAATAAATTCGGGTCAGGGTTCAATCGGTAAACTTGTAAACGATGACAAATTATACAAATCAACTGTTTCCATTACCCAGTCGGCTGACAGAAGTCTGAATGAAATTACAGCCAAGTTTGAAGAAGTTTCTGATTTTCTTATCAACATCACAACAGGTTTCGACCGAATTGTTGCGAACATTGATACGACAATCGTTGATGTTAAAGATCTCATCAATCGCGTTAATAACGGCGAAGGCATAATTGGCGGACTTATAAATGATAACACATCTTACGACTCGATAAGATCGGTGATAAATAATCTTGTTCTGACAACTGAAAGCACGCGAAACGCCGCCTCAAAATTTGAAGAAAACATGGAAGCTTTGAAACATAACTGGCTCTTCAAAAGCTATTTTGAGCAGCGGGGATATTGGGATAAACTTGAATACGAAAAAGAACTCGACAACAAAATATTCCAGTTACAGAAACAAAATAAAATTCTCGACGAAAAAATACGCGAAATGCTTGAACTTCAGGACAAACTCGGCTTAACTCCAAAACCTGAAGATTATCCCGACGATAAAGAAAAGAAATAGCGTTTGAATTTCTGATTCGGAATTTTATTTCTCTTCTCCATAATCTATCCTTCCCGGCAGTGAAAAATTCACTGATAATATTCCGTGAAGTATAATTTAACTTGTTTAACATTTTTTACTTATTTTTTCCCTTTGAATTACAGATGAATATTTTTTATGACTGATAATAAATCCGCATATTCCAAAAATAAAATTATTGTAAAAGGCGCCCGCCAGCATAACCTTAAAAACATCGACCTGGAAGTTCCGCGAAATAAACTAATTGTTGTAACCGGGGTAAGCGGCAGCGGAAAATCTTCTCTTGTGTTCGATACTATTTACGCTGAGGGTCAGAGGCGTTATGTTGAAAGTCTTTCATCTTACGCCCGGCAATTCCTTGAACGCATGAACAAACCCGATGTTGATTTTATTTACGGAATTTCTCCCGCAGTCGCCATTGAACAAAAAGCCGGGGCGAGAAATCCGAGATCAACTGTCGGTACAAGCACTGAAATTTATGATTACCTCCGATTGCTATACGCACGTATCGGAAAAACTTATTGTTTTAATTGCGGTAAGGTTGTAACAAAAGACTCCGTAAAAACCGTGAGCGACTTTCTCGAATCACAGGAGGAAGATTCAAAATATTTTCTGGGTTTCCCTGTTCACTCCCATGAAGGACGAACGGTAAAAGAGGAAACAGAACTTCTTCTCAAAAAAGGATTCTTCAGGGTTTTTTCTAAAAATAAAATTGTTGATCTGAATGAGTCACCCTCTTCCATAAAATCAAAAACAAATCTTTTTGTTATTATTGATCGTTTCAAAATTCGTAAGGGAGAGATTAGGGAAAAACTTGCCGAATCAATGGAAACAGCTTTCAAAGAAGGCGAGGGAAAACTTGTTGTTATTAATTCCGATACGAACGAAGTTCATCTTTTCACCCGGAATTACGAGTGCTGCGGAATAAAATATGAGGAACCCGAACCACGGTTTTTTTCTTTCAATAATCCATTCGGCGCCTGCCCGGTTTGTCAGGGTTTCGGGCGAACAATGGGTTACGATATGGATATTATTGTTCCTAATCAAAAACTCACTTTGCTTGAAGGCGCTATAGCCCCGTGGCGTACGGTTAAATACAGTAAACATTTACGTGAACTCGCGCAAACAGCGAGAAGTAAAAATATTCCCCTTAATGTTCCATTCGAAAAATTATCGCAGGAACAGATTAAACTTATCAAAAACGGGTATGAAGGATTTACCGGCATTGACCCTTTCTTTGAAAAACTGGAAAAGAAAAATTACAAAATGCACATCCGCATTTTGCTCAGTCGTTACAGAGGTTACACTAAATGTTCCGCCTGTAAAGGTTCCCGTTTGCGGCGTGAAGCGCTTCAGGTGAAAATCGACGGACTTTCAATTCATGACATTATTCAGATGTCAATCGAACAGGCTTATGAAACCTATAAAAATCTGAAACTGAGTGATTATGAATCTTCGGTTGCCGGAAGAATTCTTGAAGAGATTCAAAAACGTTTATTATTCCTCAATGAAGTGGGACTCGGTTATCTTACTCTCGAACGATTAAGCAGTACGCTCTCGGGCGGAGAGACGCAGCGAATTAATCTGGCAACATCACTTGGTTCGGCGCTTATCGGAACGCTTTATGTTCTTGACGAACCTAGCATAGGACTTCATCCGCGGGATAATACACGACTGATAAATATTTTAAAATCGCTGCGTGATATCGGTAACACGGTTATCGTTGTTGAACATGATGCTGAAATGATGGAAGAAGCCGATCTGCTAATTGATATGGGACCGAGAGCAGGATTAAACGGCGGCGAAATAGTCGCCTTAGGTACACCGGAAGAAATTAAAAAGGATAAAAATTCTCTCACGGGAAAATACCTTTCCGGGAAAAGTTTTATTCCTCTGCCTGATACGCGTAACACGACAAAAACTAAATCCATAAAAATCACGGGCGCGTCAGAAAATAACCTGAAAAATATCGAAGTAGAATTCCCTCTCAAAAAATTTGTCGTGGTAACAGGCGTAAGCGGTTCGGGAAAAAGCACTCTGGTGCACGATATTCTTTACGGAGGAATCGTAAAACAATCGGGTGGAAATCCTCCGAAATTGGGAAAATATTTATCGATCGATGGATTCACCTCAATTAATGAAATTGAGATTGTCGATCAGTCACCCATCGGAAAATCGCCGCGTTCAAACCCTATAAGTTATGTCAAAGGTTATGAACACATCCGCGAACTTTTTGCTTCAACTCCGCAGGCAAGGTCGCGCGGTTACAAGCCGGGTTATTTTTCTTTCAACGTTCCCGGCGGAAGATGCGAAACCTGCGAGGGTGAAGGATTTGTAAAAATTGAAATGCAGTTTCTCGCCGATCTTTATCTTGAATGCGAAGACTGCAAAGGTACCCGATTTAAAAAAGAAATACGCGATGTAACTTTCCGCGGAAAAAATATTGTTGACGTACTTAACATGACAGTTGACGACGCTCTGGCTTTTTTTGAGAGACAACCTAAAATTCAAAGTTATCTTCAGGTTCTTTCGGATGTGGGAATGGGATACATTAAACTTGGTCAGCCTTCGAATACTTTATCAGGCGGCGAAGCTCAGCGGGTTAAACTCGCGCTTCATCTCATGGCTCAGCGTAAGGGGCAAAATACACTTTTCATTTTCGATGAACCCACAACCGGACTCCATTTTGAAGACATAAACAAACTCCTCAACTGTTTCCACATGCTCATCAAAAACGGGAACTCGCTGGTTATCATTGAACATAATCTCGACATTATTAAGTGCGCTGATTATGTGATTGATCTTGGTCCAGAAGCGGGCGATAAAGGGGGTGAAGTTGTTGCAGTTGGAACCCCCGAAGAAATTGCCGCGAATAAAAATTCCTACACGGGTAAGTACCTGAAATCAGTGCTTAAATAGAACGCTGATATTTATGATTGTTATGATCGGTTAGGATTAATAACTATGCATTTCGTTTTTATACCCTCAGTCAGGAAAAAAAAGACAGAAAGAGAAAAAAATTGTTTAGTTGTGTTTTAGAATGATTCGGCCAAGTAGAAAAATAGTTCGGTAAAGGTGAAAATGGATGGAATTAGGGCTTTTATGATTTTTAGTTATAAATCAGGGTGAAAGGTTTTTTGTTTGTCTATTAACCGGCGGAATCGTAAAAGAACAAGTTTGTTTTTTTGCCACGAAGGCTCTAAGGTTCTATTTTTCCTTTGCACCTCAGCCTAAAAGATGGCTGACAGGTTCGGGACTTAGGGCAAATATTTGTTTTTCATTTGCTATTCTCACATCAAAAAAATAAAATGTATTAAAACAACAGTACTGATTCGGATTAAAGAATAATTTGTTATCTTCAATTCGAGTTGAGAGAGTTGTTGATGGGGAGAAAAGAAAGGGTTGAAAAACAATACTTTCGGGGAATAAAAGTAGCAGTGAAGCTTAATGATATGTTAGGCAACCATAAATAGTGAATGGAATAAAATGATATGAACACAAAATCAGTATTACTCGAAACGATTATCGTTGGTTTTTTATGTCTTCTGGTATTCTTGCTATTTATTTCTTTACAATTGACTGTTGAGGAATTAAATAAAGTCATTGTTGTATTGTCTTCAATATCCGGGGGAGCCTCTGCTCTTCTCGTAATTATAGCATTCATGTTCTCATTTATTTTTGGTTCTCTTTCCTATAGGATTGGTGCTGATATAAGTAGGTTATACCAGAAAATTAATGGAAGTCAAGAACCTCAATTATTCATCGATAAGCCCATAAATGAAAGAATTCTACAAGACTATTACAGTAAATGGACTGTAAAAAGTTTTTATCGCAGTATTATGTTGTTAGTGCCTTTTATTCTAGTGCAATCCTTGATGTTAGATTATAAATTATCTTCTGGAGAATATTTTTTTACCATAATTTTAATAGGCAGCTTAATAGAAATAGTTGTCGTAATTGCATTTATTACTCAAAGAATAGATTTTTTAGAATGGCATAAAAAGTTAAAAGAGCTTTTAATAAAATAACTTTATTTGTTGCCTAACCTCTATTAAACACGCAATGTCAAGTAAAAAATAAGGTGCCCCCCGATCCGTGAACTACAGATCAGAAAAAGATTTTTACACTGATTTATTTTTTCTTTGTGTTCTCCTCTCCGCCTAATAGATAACGACAGGTTAGAGCCTCAGTGGCATATTCTTTTTTTCTCCCATCTGCTATTCTCACTTCAAAAAAATAAAATGCAATAAAACAACTATTTGTTTTCCATTTGCTATTTCTCACATCAAAAAAAATGCAATAAAACAACAGTACTGATTCGGATTAAAGATTAATTTGTTATATTCAATACGGGTTGAGAGGCTTGTTGATGGAGAGAAACAAGAAGTGGGTAAGAACAACACTTTCGGAAATAAAATTATTTTTGCGACTTAATAATATGTTATGCCCTAAAAATAACGAATTGAATGTATGAGAGCTTAGGTTTATATTTAGGTAAAATAATTGAAAATTAGAGGGAAGAATGGTTACAAAAGAAAGAATTAAACGCGAAATAGATCGTATGCCAAACGATTTATTAGAAAAAGTCTATAAATATATTAATGGACTTACTTCCAGAGAAGCGAAGAAGAAATTTCCAACTTATAAGTTGAAAGGTCAATTTGATAATATAAATACTCGAGAAAAAGCATATGAGTAATGTTTTGTTGGACACAAATATTTTACTTTATGCAATTGATGAAGAATCAAAATACTTCAATTCCGTACAAAACCTTATTAATAATGACTCAATGAAATTCTTCATAACATCAAAAAATATTTCGGAGTTTCTATCTGTAATTACCCGGATTCCCAATTCCGGAATTTCCATAAATGAAGCTTTATATGTCGTAGAAAAATTCAAAACTGTATTTACAGTTTTGTATCCAACCGAAAAGTCAAACTCAATATTTTTAGAATTATTAAAAAAGTACTCCCCGCTCGGTCTTAAAATTCATGATTACGAAATAATTAGTATTGCATTGTCACATAAAATAAAAAGCATAGCTACTGTAAATAAAAAAGATTTTGAAAGTATTGAAGAAATTGAATTAATTCCAATACTATAAATCAGCTTGGGTCATAACCAAATCCACCGGACGCCTTTATTCATGCACGTTTGGTACAGCCTGCCAAAAAGACGGTGGGTAAATTGTTAAGTTTTCCGCCAGAGGCGGACAGGTGTGAAATAACATGCATTGTTGTTTGGCAATGAACTAATAAATTAAATCCAGCCAAACAAGATGGATGTTAGTTGTACAACTGGGAGGAATATTCCATCTAAAATAAATTCAGACAAGTTTATACTTTTCCGTCTTAGCTACAGCCTTGACCACCGATGTTAAAGTTGGCGATCACTACGAAGTGGCAAGTTTATCCGCAAATATTTTGGGCGGAGGAAAAGCAATAATTCACTTTTAAGATTAATTTGTTATATGCAATACAGGTGCAGAGAGTTGTTTATACGAAGAAATGTGAGCGGGAAATATATCTGAAAACTTTTTTGAAAAACTCAGAATGATAACAACACTATTTATTTCACGAACACATTTTATTTTGGTTCACCTTCAAACCCACAAGAATTAAAACAAAAAAACATGAGTAAAAAAATGTAATCCCCTCTCCTGTCTGAGATTTTTTCCTTCTTTCTTTTTTTGAATCAGTTATATTTCAGGGAGTAAAATTCCTATTCCGCAGTGCTTGACTCATTAATATTGAAAACCGATATGCGAAAACCGGGGATTAACAAAAAAATATTTCTGCTTAGCATAATTTTTTTATTACACTTTGGCGGCGATTTAATTTTGGCTCAGCTAAACGTGAATGCTGATAGTTTGTATCAGCAGTTATGCTTATCAAAAAATGCAACAGACAGCGTACCCATTCTTTCCCGTTTAGCCTGGAATGCAGCAAATCAAAATCCCGAAATTGCTATTCAATATGGTATTCAGATTCTGAAGATGACCTCTCGAATCAGGAATAATGAAATACTATCCGAGGCTTATGACGCTGCAGGTTTAGCATATAATTTAAAGGGTGAGAGAGAAAAAGCCAAAGAGTACTATAAAAAATCACTCACTCTTGGCGAGAAATATAATTATCCCTGGCGTATCGCCTGGGGGAATTACAATCTTGCTGAAATCTATAAAAACGAGAAAAACTATGATGAGGTTTTCAAACATGCTGAAAAAAGCCGGGCAGCTTTTAATGAGTTAAATAATATCAGAATGGTAATTAACAGCGACTGGCTATTAATCAACACCCAAAAAAATAATAACAATGTATATCTCGATTCAGCGATAACCGATTACGATATCGCGGGTAATTATGCAGATGATTCGGAATTTCTTTTGGATAAATATCTTAATCTCAGCAGTATTTACACGATGAAGGGAGACAATTCTCATTCAATGAATTACGCCCTGAAAGCTCTCGATATTGCAGAAACCATTGAAAACAATAGAGGGATTATAAAAGCCTATTATCGTATTGGTAATTATCTGAGAGATACACAGCACAATTATAATGTTGCATTATTGTATTATGAAAAGGTTCTTGAAATATACCGGAAGGAAAAAAACGATCAGGGTGTTGCCGATATATTAATTGAAATCGGTAATATTCATAAAATGATGGAGAATGATTCACTCGCACTCGGCTTTTATAAAAGAAGTCTTACCATCGCCAAAAAAATAAAACACAGACATCTTACTTCGACAGCTTATAAACATATCGGAGAAATTTCTTACAGGAAAAAGAATTTTCAGGACGCACTCAAATACTATTTAAAGGCTTACAACACCGGCTGTGATGTTTGCCCGCAGATCGCCTTTCATCAAGTGCTTATTGATGTGGGGAATGTTTACATAAATATGAGAGATTACGTAAAGGCGCTGGAGTACTTTAATAAAAGTTTATCACTCGCAGACTCCTCCAAAGCACCATTTGAAAAAGTCTTGTCCAACTCGGCTCTCGGCGATTTTTGTGCGGCGTTGAATAATCATCGCAGAGCTTTTGATTATTACAATCAAGCGTTCGATCTTGCCGCTGAGGCCAATTCACTTTTACTGCGAAAAGAAATTTCGGAAAAGTTGAGCGCTCTTTATAATAAAGTTAAAAACTACCAAAAGGCATATGAGTTTCTTCTTACATCGGATATGCTCGCTGATAGTCTGAACAAACTGAATACGGCTGAAAATTTATCCCGACTCGAAATGCAGTTCGAATTCCAGAACCTGAAATTACAGCAGGAACATGAACTTAAAGAGAGCCAATTAATTTCGCAGACTGAAATCGAAAAACAATCTCAGTTAAAATATTTTTTTATAATCGCCTTTTTACTAACGGCAACTTTTGGAATAATGATTTATCGCGGTTTTACCAGAAACAAAAAGGATAATTTGATTTTAGCGAGACAAAAAGATCAAATAGAAAAAATGTCTGAAAAAATTCATGACGCCGATCAGAAAAAACTTAGCTTCTTCACAAACATTTCCCATGAGTTAAGAACTCCGTTAACATTGATACTCGGACCTGCTGAAAAACTTTTAAAAGAAAATCCTGAGAATAATAATATCACACCGATGCTTGGCATAATCAGAAGGAATACTCTTCACTTATACAATCTTATAAATCAACTTCTTGATATCAGAAAACTTGATACGGGGAATATCAAATTAAAGGTCTCACGCGGCGACATAATTAATTACGGCAAAGGAATATTTGCCTCCTTCAAACATCTCAGCGAAGAAAAAAATATCATTTATGAATTTCATTCAATTCCGGAAAATTTAGCGATCTTATTCGACCGGGACATAATCAACAAAACGCTGAATAATTTATTATCCAATGCTTTCAAATACACACCTGCCGGAGGTAAAATAACTCTGTTGGTGACCGATCTTTGTGAAAACGGAAATAATAATTCATCTCTGACAATCACTGTCAGCGACACGGGAACCGGTATTCCGGCAGACCAGTTACAATACATATTCGACAGATACTATCAGGTTGAAAATACGAACACAGGATTCAACACAGGAACCGGAATAGGACTTGCCTATACAAAAGAATTAATCGAATTACATCATGGCGAGATAAAAGTAATAAATAATGATAAAGGCGGAACAACGTTCAGCATAAAACTCCCCATTCATGATTCCGCTTATTCCACGGGAGAAAAAGTTACTTCTTACAATGTTAATGATGATATTCCTTTTGAGGAGATCAGGGATAAATACCTCACTGAAATTATTTCCGCGGAGAAAGAAAACAAGTGTGAAGAAAAATATTCGAACAACGATGATCGTAATATACTTTTGATAGTTGAAGATAATCATGATTTGCGGACATTCATCAAAAGTATTTTTGAAAACGAATTTATTGTTTATGAGGCTGAAGATGGAAATCAGGGATTTACGAAAGCTCTTGAACTTATTCCTGATATCATCATCAGTGACATTATGATGCCGGGAATGAACGGACTTGAACTATGCAACAAACTAAAAAATAATCATCATACCAATCATATCCCTGTCTTGATTCTCACTGCTAAAACAGGCGAGGAAAATGAAATTGAAGGATTAAAAACAGGCGCTGACGATTACCTTACAAAACCTTTCAGCCCGGAAATATTGGAGATGAGAATTAATAGACTCATTGCCTCGCGTGAAAGATTTCGTGAATTTTTTACAAAAGAATTCCTGCTGAATCCGAAAGATGTTAAATTATCTTCACGCGAAGACGAGTTTCTCAGAAATGCCGTTAAAATTGTAGAGGACAATATTTCCAATCCAGATCTAAATGTTGAAAAACTCATGAGTGAGTTGGGTGTCAGTCGTACGCAATTATTCCGCAAGCTTAAGGCTATTACCAATTACTCGGCGAACCAATTCATCAGGAATATCAAACTGAAACGAGCCGCATACCTGCTTCAACAAAAATCATATAACATCACGGAAGTGCTATACATGTCCGGTTTCAATTCACCGTCTTATTTCACAACCTGCTTCAAGGAATTTTACGGATGTCTGCCGAAGGAATATCAGAAAAAAGAAGTCGATTCGATATCGCATAAAAGTTAACGGAATTATTTTACGCTTTACTGATCTTTCCTGAATTCGTCGTTTCATTACGGATTAGATAACTTCAGCAGAGAATCAGCTTTAAATAAATCAACCATCTCTTTGGCGAGACTATGTAAAAAAACATTTTTGAATTTTAGTTGCCGACAGGGAGAATTTTACTGATTTTTTGATAACGAATTATTCGCTGTCGGCTCAAACATTAAAAATCAATAATTTTGTTATGAGGGAAAGGCAACGATAATAAAATCATCTATTACAGGTTCCCGATGAAATTTTTCAACAAAAATGCCGACAGCCGAAAGTTATTCGCTATCGCCTATCCAATCATCATTCAGAATTTTGTTTATTACATTCAGCTTCAAACCGACATAGCCATGCTCGGTCACAAGAATTCTCTTTTTCTAGCTGCTGTGGGGAATGTGACTTTTCCATACATCATACTCGTAAATTTTTTACTCGGTCTAGGAACCGGCGCTACTGTTATGATTGCGCATTCAATCGGCGCGGGAAAAATTTCACATGCACGACGTTTTTCCGAAGTCTCTTTCTTTTATAATTTTCTGTTCTCGGTTCCTTTTTTTCTTTTTCTCTTATTATCAGCGCCAACAATAATGACCGTTCTCGGAACAAGTAACGAAGTAAATCTTTACGGTTCACAATATATGCGCTTGCTCTCTTTCTCGCTTTTGTTTATCAGTATTGAAATGTCAGTAACAGCCATACTTCAGGGTATGGGAAAAACAAAACACATCATGATTTCGGGAATAATAAAAACTCTTGTTAATGTTTTTCTGGACTGGGTTTTAATTTACGGTGAGTGGGGATTTCCCGAGATGGGCATCGGCGGAGCGGCTCTGGCAACAACAATAGCCAATGCAACCGGAGCCGTTTACAGTGTTGCGATTATTTTTTTTAGTAAAAGTATTCTTTTCCACCCCGGTGGAGGGATCTTCAAACCCAGGTGGTACGTAGCAAAGAAAAATATTTCTCTCGGTATTCCAAGCGGACTAGAATCAACAATGTGGTCTTTGGCGCAGGTAGCTGTTATCCGTATCACCAATGAAATTGATGTCTTATCGGCAGGAATATATTTAATGGTTGCCCGCATTCAGGCAACGACATTCTTTTTTTACGTGGGAATAGCCCGCGGCACGATGACTCTTGTCGGACAGAAAATCGGCGCAGGAAATTTTCCCGGCGCCATTCGCATCGGATTCCTCGGTTTGCGCTATTCTTTCCTTTTCTGCTTTGCCGCCTCAATATTATTTTTATTATTTCCTGAGACTATTCTTTCCATTTTTACGAATGACGCAAACATAATCAGAGCCTCCTCACCATTATTCACCATTATTGCAATAACTATTTTTCCCGTGGCAATAAATGTGGTTCTGGGTCATGCAATTCGCGGGATGAAAGATCCTCAATGGATGTTCATGACTCAGATTCTTGGAACGGTTTTCACTATCAGCTGCAGCGCTCTAATGATATTTGTATTTAAGATGGGTATTATGGGAATATTTCTGACAACTCTTCTGGATGAAAGCGTAAGAGCAATCCTGAATTTTTTCCGTTTCTACAAAGGACGCGAATTTTACAAAAGATCGGTTTTAGTAAAATGAGTTTCCATGATTACCACAGATTTTTTTTAGACTATTACGACCATCCTGTTTTCGAGGGCGATACGCAACTTGTTGATATGATTTATACGAAAAAAGAACTGTAAATATCAGCAGGTAACACGCAGAATAAAACAAATTAGTTCCGGTGCAGTTTGTACGCCTGGTTCCCGCGGGTAGGGTCCTCGTGACTGAGGATAGGTTCGTAATCATGTAATCGCCTGAAATCCAACACTGGTTATAAAGCCAATATGTAAAAAAATGTTTTGAGCAATCTATATTTGAGTACAAAAGGAAAATAATAGTTATTATTGTTATAACATTTTTGATAGTCATTAGATCAGTACATCAGAAAAAGGAGCGATTATGGAATATTTATTAAGACCACAAGTTAATTTTAGGTATACCTTCAATACAAAAAGACTAACATTTTTATTTGTTGTAGCTCTGCTATTGACGACATTCAATAATGCGTCAGGTCAGGAATTGAAACTCAATGATCTTGAATATTTCGAAAC